>NZ_JANSFS010000004.1:0-98390 GCF_024742155.1 Mycoplasma zalophidermidis
TCTTGCTATTTTCTTATCATTTTTTGTATTAATTAAATCATATGAAATATTATCAAGAACGTAATCGTCTGGATTAATATTTTTACCTTTGTAGATAAAAATAATATCATCGCTTGTAATTGAACCGACTTTTTTATTTTCGGAACCAGATTTTAATTTTGCTTGAATTTTATTGTCAATTAATGCAATGATAGTTGCAGTAGCTGTGGCAGAGGATGCAAGTGTTGTAATTGTTTTTAAAATTTTTCTCATTTCATTTTCCTTTGAATTTCATTTTAATAATTAATAGTTTGGTGATAGGCAAATATGTGTAAATTATATAATACTCAATTATATATACATATAATTATTAATTTTAATAAGGAATATAGCTCTAAATTATGATATTTTTCAGATTTCAACTTATCAAATATAAGTTAAATTAGTGATTTTGTAATTTGATGTAGATAATTATATTTCTATAACAACAATTCTGGGGATACGGTTTTTATTTTATCAATCTATAAATAAAGTTGTGTTTTTATCAGTTTTTTTAAAAAATGCCAAGCGCATACTCTTAACGCTTGGCATTTAATTTTAATAATAATGTGATAATATTATTTTTCAATTTAATTAAAGTGTTTTTAAAATTATTTGTTACCGTTTTTATTTTCTTTCGAATGAATTAAATGGGCAATAAAGGTGTTAATTGGTGTTGGTATATTGTGGGCTTTGCCCATACGTGCAACAGCACCATTTAAATAATCAATTTCTGTTAAACGTTTGTTTTTCATATCTTGATATAGCGAGGGATAGTGTAACCCTTGTTTATCAACCGGGAATGTACCGGCAACAATTTTGTGAACTAATTCCTTATCCATATCAACATTGTCTTCAGCCTTAGCAACTAAGGCCATTTCATCAATAATAGCTTTTGATATTTCGTAGTTGTGTTCGTATGAACCATATTCATTAATATTACAGTCAATTAAAGTACACATCGTGTTCAATACACAGTTAACTACTGCTTTGTTTCAAATTGAAGCATAAACATTTTGTGAATAACTCACATTCAAACCTGCCTTATTCAACTCCTCAACAATTTGCATAGTGTAATCTAGATTTTTTTCTTCAACTTGTTTTAAATCCATTTTACCACTACCGCCAGTTTTTAAAACACCAGGCCCACCTAAACCAGATGATCAAACAGTAGTACCAATCAATATATTTTCAGGCGTAATAAATTGTTTTAGAGTTGTGATGTGTCCTAACCCGTTTAGTACGCAGATAATTTTTGTTTTTGGATTCATTAAAGGATGTATAGTTTTTAACATATCCTTTAGTCCCATTGCTTTAGTAGCAACAAAAACCAAGTCAAAACTATCTTTAATTTGGTTAACTTCACTTGTGTGGTAAACAGGGAAATGTAAATATCCTTCATTGTTTCCATCAATAATAGCTTGCAAACCATTTTCCTTCATAGCGTCGACGTGGTCTTTTCAACCATCAATAGCCACAATATCGTGGCCAGATTTGTGCATCATGTAAGCAAATCTTAAACCCAAAGCACCCGCTCCGGCAAATAAAATTTTCATAATTTGTCTCCTTAAATTTTTACTTTTAATATTATATTAAAATCTTAGAATTGCTTATTAATAAGATAATATTTCCAATTAGATTTATAAATGAGCATAAAAGCAAATTAATAGTATAGTTTGACAAAAAAATATTTTAATATTAGCACTTAAGTATTTAAAAATAAAAAACAAGCGATTGCTTGCTTAAATTTAAATGTGCCAATTAATATTCAGTAATCAAAATTACTTGGATGTTAGTATTTGATTGCAAATTTAAGATAGCGTCGAAGTTTAAATTGTCTGGCAACGAATCAATAATTAAAATATTACGAAGGTTGGTTGAGCTCTGAATTAGTTGCGCAAACATCGATAAATCTAGGTGGTCATTTTGAAATTTTTTGTGATTAAATCTTCTTAATAAGATGGTTTCTGTTGGATAAGAATTAAGTAGCGAATTAATAACATTGTTTAGATTGCTTGGCTGAGCAATTAAAGGTTTAATGCTAAATTCACAATTTTTAATATTAATCTTTGAATTTTGACTTTGAAATTTGAATGTTGAACTATATTTAAAAAAATCATTGCGGAATTTTAAATATAGTTGATATGAGCCTAAAAATATTAAACCCATAAACATAAGTGCCAAATAAGATCCAACAATAATAATCACATTAGCATCGTAATCAGCACCAACGAGCGGAGGAAACAATGTCGATAACGCAACAAAAGCAATCATTATCGAAACTAATATATAAATTACTTTTTCTCATCATCTCACTTTTAACTCTTTATTTCGTATGGATATGACCAAAATTGATACGATGGCAAATAGATATTGAATAAAAAATACTAAATTACCTGCATTAAGAATCGTAGCAAAACTATCTTGTATTTTAAATATGGATGGAATAATTGATAAAAATATCATAGAAAGCACGGTTATTAAGGTCACAAAAATTGTAGCATTTTTATGTTGACCATTTTTAGCCACTTTTGATAAAGAATGAGGGATAAAACCATCTTGCGCAAGTGGAACAACGGTTTTAGCATAATAAACCATTGAAAAAATTGTTGAAGTTATTTGTCTAAACAACAAACCCAGAGTAAAGATAATTAAACCGGTAACACCTAAAGCTTTTTCCATTAAAGCCGCCACATAATTAGACTGTGTAGAATTGGCCAAGGGCGGAACAAAAATAAAAATTAGGTAAAAAACTAGATAAATGAAAATGATAATACCAAATAGATAAAGCAATATTTTTCTAAAGTTTTTTGTTTTAACCTCGGTGCTTAACCCTGCTAATCCTTCAACACCGGCAAAAGCATAAATGAAACTTAATATCGCACTAATAATTAAATAGGGTGTGATAGTTCCGGTTTTGGTTGTAAAAATATTGGTAGCTCTTGAGCCAGTGATTGTTAGATAAATAATTACCGCAAATATAAATACTAGTACAATTCATTTAATTAAAGCTGAGTAAAAAATCACTTTTTTAGAAATGTTTAAACTTAAGGCAGAAATGATTGTTAAAACAATGAAAAATAATAGTGAACAAATTTGTAATATTAATTGATATTTAAAATCAGCCACAAAAAAGCTTACTAATGTTGAAAAAAATAATGGAGTAGTTGCGCTAAAAAGAGGTGCTTGCATAAATTGATTTCAGCCATTGATATACCATAATCAACGGCGATGGGATGCATTTTTAACATATGCATAAGATCCTCCGCTTTGTTGCCCATACCATTGTGAACCTCTAGCAAAAGCCAGCATCACACCAGCAGCAATAAAAGCCGTGATGGCAAAAATTAACAAGCTATAGTTACCAGTTTTAATCACGCTAGAGATAGTAGCAATAAATCCAAAGCCAACAATATAGTTAATCCCATAAAAAATAAAACTTTTACCGCTAAATTTTTTATTCATAATTCCTTTCCGTATTAAAAATACTTATTTATTTTATACATAAAACCAATTGAAAAGAAATAAAAAAATCATTTTTTGCATCAAAAAAAGCTCTATAAATAAGTTTTTATTTTTTTAGGAAAAATGAAGTTTTAGTTAAATTTACAAACACGCCGTTTTTGGACTAAATTTAAGCCAAAAACTGCTAAATTGCTATATTAAATCGATTCAGATAACTCATAAAAAGCAAAAATAAAAAGTAAGTCGCGCTTACTTTTTAATGATTGGAATTAAAGTAGTGTGAATGATCCACCAGCTGCTTCGATAGCATCAATAGCTGTTTGAGAAGCTGCGTGAGTAGATACTGAAAGTTTTTTAGTAAGTTTACCATTACCTAAAATTTTAACAGGTAAGTTAGTTTTGATTAAATTAGCTTTAATTAGAGTTTCTAAATTAACTTGATCGTTTTCGTTAAATCTTTCTTCTAAATCTTTTAAATTAACAACTTGGTATTCAACGTGGTTAACGTTTGTGAAACCACGTTTACCAATACGACGGAATCAAGGTGTTTGTCCACCTTCAAATCCTGGTCTGTGTCCGTGACGTTTATTTTGACCCGATTGACCTTTACCAGCTTGTTTACCTTTACCAGCGGCGTGACCTCTACCAACACGGTGCTTGTCTTTGCGAGCACCGTGGGTTGGTTTTAATGATTCTAAATTTTTGTTCATTATATTTCCTTTCGTTAATTAAATATTATCGACTGTTTGAATAGTACTTTTGAAAACGAGTTCAAGTTGCTAAACTAAACTAAATATTTAATTATAGTAAGTCTTTGACGTCTTTACCTCTAATGTCGGCAATTTGTTCTGGTGTTCTCATTTGGGTTAAGGCTTTTAAAGTTGCTCTAACAATGTTAGATTTTGAACGTGAACCGTATGTTTTTGAATATACGTCAGTGTAACCAGCTAATTCAACAACTGCACGTACAGTTGATGAAGCAACAATCCCGGTACCTTTAGCGGCAGGTTTCAATAACACTTTAGAAGCCAAGAATTTAGCTTCGTTTTGGTGTGGTACTGTACCATTTAGAATTGGTAATGAGATTAAATTGTTTTTAGCGTCTTTAACTGCTTTTTTGATTGAATCGGGAACTTCATTTGCTTTTCCGTGACCAAATCCAACACGTCCCTTTTTATCACCAACAACCACAAAAGTTGAGAATGAGAATCTGCGTCCACCCTTAACGGTTTTAGATACTCTAGAAATTGAAATTACTTTTTCACTAAATTCGTTTTGGAATGAATCGTTTCTTCTTCTTGGTTGTCTACGTTCACGAGTTTGTTGTTTACGAACAGGTTTTGCGTCGCTATTAGCTTTTTCTTGAGGTTTTACAACTTCTTGAGTTGGAGCTGCTTGTGTTTGATTAATATTATCTGTCATTAGAATTTAACTCCTTGTGCGGTTTGTCTAACTGCTTCAGCGAATGCTTTAACACGACCGTGGTATACGTAACCTGAACGGTCAAATACGATTTCAGTTAATTTAAGAGCTTTGATTTTTTCACCCATTAATTCACCAGCTTTTTTAGCTGATTCGATGTTTCCCGCAAATTGTCCATTAACTAATGTTGATACACTAGCTAATGTAACACCTTTAGAGTCATCAATTAATTGTGCATAAAAGTTTTGGTGTGATTTGAAAACGCATAAACGAGGTTTCACGCTGGTGCCAATGATTGATTGACGTTCACGTAAATGTTTCTTTTGACGTGCTTGATTTCTTGATAATTGAGCCATAATTTTGTCCTTTCGAAACTACTTCGCAGCAGTTTTCCCTTCTTTACGACGAATAACTTCGTCTTTGTAAGCAATACCTTTACCTGAGTAAGGGCTTGGTTTTCTTGTTGCACGAACGATGGCAGCGAATTGGCCAACGCTTTCTTTTGAAATTGATGATAATGTAATTTCAGTTGGTTTTGGTAATTCAACTTTAACATCGGCAGGAATGTCTAATAATTCAAGGTGTGATTTACCAACAGCTAATTCTAATTGCTGTCCTTTTAGAACTGCTTTGTAACCAACCCCTTTAATAACCAATTCTCTTTTAAAACCTTCACTAACACCGATTAACATGTTTGAAATTAAAGCGTTAGTAGTTCCATGTAATTGTTTGGTTGATTTTTCTTCGTTTGCTCTTAGTGTGCTAATTTTATTTTCTTCAATTTTGATAGCAATAAGTGGTGAAAAGTTTGCTTCTAGAGTACCCAATTTACCTTTTACGCTAAATTTGGTTCCATCTAATGTTGCATCAACACCAGCAGGGATTGTTAAGATTCTGTTTCCTACACGTGACATAATCTACCCCCTATCAAATGATAGCGATAACTTCACCGCCAACATTTTCCTTACGCGCTTGTTTTTCAGTCATCATGCCTTTTGAAGTAGACACAATAGCTGTACCATAACCTGATAATACTGTAGGTAGGTCTTGAGCTGAAGAATAAACTCTTAGACCTGGTTTAGAAATACGTTTGAAATCAATGATTGCTCTTTGAGTTCCTTTGTATTTCAGGCTAACTTCTAAAGTTTTTTCAATGCCTTCACCTTTAACGTTTACGGCTTGAATGTAACCTTCAGATAATAGAATGTCAAGGATTTTAGCTTTTTTGCTTGAGAATGGAATGTTTACTGTTTTAAATTTTCTTTGGTTGGCGTTTTTAATACGCACAATCATATCTGAGATTGGATCTGTAATAAACATAATTATCAACTCGCTTTCTTATATCCTGGGATTTGTCCAGCGTGTGCTTTAACACGGAAACAAATACGACAGATTTTAAATTTTCTTAAAACAGCGTGTGGACGACCACAAATTTCGCAACGTGTGTAAGCACGTGTTGAAAATTTCGCATGTTTCTTTTGTTTAACTTTTAACGAAACCTTAGCCATAATTATTTATCTCCTTTAGCAAATCTAATTCCAATTAATTCAAGCATTCTTTTAGCTTCAACATCTGAGTTAGTTGTTGTAATTAATTGAACGTCTAATCCTTTAATTCTTCTGATTTTGTCAAAATCAATTTCTGGGAAAATGATTTCTTCTCTAATTCCTAATGAGTAATTTCCTCTGCCATCGAAGGCTTTAGGGTTTGCCCCGCGGAAATCACGGATACGAGGCATTGAAATGTGAATTAATTTTTCTAAAAAGTCTCACATTTTTTCTCTACGTAGAGTAACTTTACCCCCCATAGGCATGCCTTCTCTTAATTTTCATGATGCGTTTGATTTTCTAGCAACTGTTTGGTAGGGTTTTTGGCTAGAAATTAGTGTTAATTCGTTTAAAACTTCTTCAATTGCTTTTGAGTTTGTAACTTCTCTACCTGCGGTCATATTTAAAACAATTTTTTCAAGACGAGGTACTTGCATAATTGATTTAAATTTGAATTCGTCCATTAATGCAGGTACGACTTTTTCTAAATAGTGTTTCTTTAAGTTCATAATTAATATTCCTTATTAGTTTTCTTGATAATTCTTGTTTTTTGACCATTTTTATCGATTTGGTAACCGATTCTTGAAATTGTAGGAGCTGTTGTTTTAGTTCCTTTTTTAGCTATTACTGCGATGTTTGATACGTGGATTGGACCTTCTTGTTTCTTAATAGCGCCATCTGATGCTTGTGAAGGTTTTTTGTGTTTGATTTGCATGTTAACATCTTTAATGAAAACTTGGTTATTTTTAGAGTCAATGCGGATAATACGTCCTTGTGCTCATTTGTGAGCACCTGAAATTACAACAACTTCGTCGTTTACTTTAAATTTCATAATATTAATCCTTCCCTATAAAACTTCTGGTGCAAGAGAAACAATTTTTAAATATCCCTTGTCACGTAGTTCACGAGCAACTGGTCCAAAGACACGAGTTCCTCTCATTGATTTATCATCTTTAATAATAACTACTGCGTTGTCATCAAATTTAATGTGCGAACCATTCGGTCTTTTGATACCGTAACGTGATCTAACAATCACCGCTTTAACAACTTGACCTTCTTTAACTGCTGCATTTGGCAATGCCTTTTTAACTGAACAAATAATGATGTCACCGATGTTGGCGGTCTTTTTACGTGAACCACCTAAAACTCTAATAACACCAACTTCTTTAGCACCTGAGTTATCAGCAACCTTTAATTTAGATAATTCAATAACCATTATTCTTCTCCTCTAGCAGCTTTTTGTTTAATTTCCACTAAACGGAAGTGTTTGGTTTTTGATAGTGGACGTGTTTCCATAATTGAAACAATGTCACCAACTGATGCTAATAATTTTTCGTCGTGAACAGCGAAACGTTTTACAACTCTATAACGTTTTGAGTATAAAGAGTGTGAACGGTAGCTTTCAACTTCAACAAAAATTGTTTTGTCGCCACGAACAGAAGTAACTTTACCAGTTAAACTTTTACGTGTTGTTGTTCTTTCCATTATTTGTCTCCTTTAATTTGTTCAATTGCAGTTAAACATTTTGCAATGTCTTTTTTAACAGCGTTAATTTTGTGGCTTTGGTCTAATTGTCCGGTAGCGTTTTTAAAACGTAAAGTTAATAATTCCGCTTTAAGGTCGTTAATAAGTTTTTGTAATTCATCAACTGATTTTGATTTGATATCTTTATAAAGCATTATTGTTGACCTCCTTGTGATTCATCTTTAGTAATAATTTTTCATTTAACAGGTAACTTGTGTCCACCTAAACGTAGAGCGTCACGAGCAATTTCTTCTTTAACACCTGAAACTTCAAACATCATTGTATTGACTTTAACTGGTGTATATCATTTGTCTGGAGACCCCTTACCTGACCCCATACGAACACCAATTGGTTTAGATGTTTTTTGGAAGTGAGGGAAAATTCTAATAAAAACTTGTCCTTCACGACCCATACGACGAGTAATCGCAATACGGGCTGATTCTATTTGACGAGCATCTACTCATGCAGATGTTATGGCTTGTAAACCGAATTCGCCAAATGAAACTTTGTTACCTTTGTGAGCTTTACGTTTATCGTGACGTAAAACGAAAGGTTTACGATATTTGGTTCTTTTTGGTTGAAGCATTATTTATTTCCTCCTTCCAAAATTTCACCTTTAGAGATTCAAACTTTAACACCAATTGCACCGTATGTTGTACGCGCTGTTGCTTGTGCGTAATCAACATCTTGTCTTAAGGTATGTAGTTTCATTTCTCCACGAGAATATCCTTCTGTACGAGCCATATCAACTCCGTTTAAACGGCCTGAAACAGCTGTTTTGATACCTTTTGCTCTTGCTTTTAATGCATCGTTGATAATGTATTTTTGAGCAATTCTAAAGCTTTCACGATTTTCGAGTTTCATCGCAATAGCTTCCGCAGCTAAACGAGCGTTTAATTCTGGTTTAGCGATTTGCATTACTTGTAAATTAATATCAAGTTTTTTGTCTTTTAAATGTTTATGTAAAGCTACATTTAGAGCTTCAATGTTAGCACCGTTTTCGCCTAAAATTTTGGCTGGGTTTGCTACATGTAAAATAACAGTTACTTTATTTGATTGTGTTCTTTTGATTTCCACTTGACCGATTTGGTATTTACGTACTAATTTATCGAAGAATTTGTAAATTTTATCGTCTTGAACTAATAATGATCCAAATTCTTTTTTGTCTGCAAATCATGTTGTGTTGTGTGCCTTAGTTACACCGTAACGAAAGCCATTTGGATTAACTTTTTGTCCCATAATATTGCCTTTCTTAGTTTCTTTCTTCTAAAACTACAGATAAATTTGATGTACGTTTAAAAATTGAGAATGCTCTACCTTGTGAGTGAGGTTGGAATCTTTTTAGTGTTGGTCCCTCATTAACTATAACTTCTTTAACAAATAATTTTGATGCATCCATTCCGTGGTTGTTTGTTGCGTTGGCAATTGCTGAATTGATTAATTTAATAAATAGTTCTGAAGCTTTTTTATTTGTATTTCTTAAAATACCTAATGCTTCACGTACGTCTTTACCTCTAAATAAGGCAGCTACTAAATTAGCTTTACGTACACTAATACGTTGAATTTTTACGTGTGCTTTTGCTTGCATAACTATTTTTTACCTTTATCAGCACCGTGACCATTGTAAGTTCTTGTTGGAGCAAATTCTCCAAGTTTGTGTCCTACCATGTCATCAGTTACATATACATCAATAAAGTTTTTACCATTGTGAACTTGGAATGTTAGACCAACAAAGCTTGGGAAGATTGTTGAACGTCTTGATCAAGTTTTGATTGGTTTTTTAGCTGCGCCACCTTCAACGATTGCATCAACTTTTTTTAGTAAGTGATCATCGGCGAATGGGCCTTTTTTAAGACTACGAGCCATTATTTAGCATCCTTTCTTCTTCTTAGAATCAATTTGTTTGAAGATTTCTTAGTTTTTCTAGTTTTAACACCAAGAGCTTTTTTACCTCAAGGTGTAAGAGGTGATTTACGTCCGATAGGTTGTTTACCTTCACCACCACCGTGTGGGTGATCTACTGGGTTCATAACTGAACCACGAACTGTAGGTCTCACACCCATGTGACGGTTTCTACCAGCTTTCCCTAAGTCAACTAGTAGGTGTTCTTCATTTCCAACTTCTCCAATTGTTGCACGGCAACGAGCAAGAATACGACGTGTTTCGCCTGATTTTAGACGTAGAACAACGTATTTTCCGTCGTCATCTTTACCTAAGATTTGTGCACTGGTACCAGCTGAACGAGCGATAATACCGCCCCCTCCTGGTTGCATCTCGATATTGTGGATTAAGGTACCTTCTGGAATTGATGATAGAGGTAATGTGTTACCTACTAAGATATCAACATCTGTACCTGAAATAACTGTTTGTCCCACTTTAAGTCCTTTTGGAGTTAAAATGTATCTTTTTTCTCCGTCAGCATATGCTAATAATGAAATATTAGCTGAACGGTTTGGGTCATATTCAATTGACTTAACCACTGCCGGAACATTGTCTTTATTACGTTTGAAGTCGATTAGTCTATAAAATCTCTTCACACGGCCACCTTGGTGTCTTACAGTAATTTTACCTTGGTTATTACGACCAGCATTTTTCTTTAAAATTACTAGTAAAGATTTTTCAGGAGCATGTCCTGATAGGTTTTTGCCGTAGTCTAGAGATGACATATTACGACGACCGTTAGTAATTGGCTTGTAATGTTTAATTGCCATGTCTATATACTCCTTTGCTTAAAAATATATGAGGAAGTTTGTCTTTTAAGCAATCTTTTTAATCCTCTTTATTACGCTTCTTTTTTAGTAGCGGCTTTTTTTGTTGTAGCTTTTTTAGTAGATTTTTTAGCTGCGATTTTGGCTGCTAATTCTTCTTCTTTAGCTTTATCTGCTGCTTTAGCCTCTTGTGCTTTAGCGGATTTTTGAGCTTGTTTAGCTTCGTCTTGTGCTTCTGATTCATTAGGGTAGAAAACAATTTTGTCATCAGCCGCTAATGTAACAATAGCTTTTTTGTAACGGTTAGTAAAACCATTAAAACGTCCTACTCTCTTAGCTTTTTTATCAACTTTGATTGTATTAACGTCAGTTACTTTAACTTGGAAAATAAATTCCACAGCGTGTTTGATTTGGTATTTATTTGCGTGATAGTCAACTTCAAAAGTGTATTTATTTTGAGCTTGTAGAAGGTTAGTTTTTTCTGTAAGAATAGGTTTACGAATGATTTGTGTTAATTCCATAATTATTTTCTCCCTTTTTCTACGAAATGAGTTAGACCTTCGTTTGATAGTACTAATACGTCTGCTCAAATTAATGCTTCAACAGTAACTGATGCAGGTTTAATAACCGCAACATTGGCAACATTACCTAATGATTTGTAAACTGTTTCATCACTTGATACAACTAAAACGTGTTTTACGTGTGTTAGTTTTAATGTGTCTAATTTAGCAACCGCTTCTTTAGTTGAAATGTTTGCTAATTTAAAATCATCAACAATAACTGCATTGTCTTGTGCCAATAATGTTAAAGCACTTAGGAAGGCAGCTTTTTTAGCTTTCTTATTAACTTTTAGGTTGTAGTTTCTTTCGGTTCTAGGGCCAAAAGCACGTCCACCACCTACTCATATTGGTGATCTTGTCGAACCGGCACGAGCACGTCCTGTACCTTTTTGTCTTCAAGGTTTTTTACCACCACCTCTAACTTCAGCACGTGATTTAACTGAGTGGGTGCCTTGTCTTCTTGAGGCTCTTTCTGACATAATTGTGTCAAAAATTGCTTGTTCATAAATTTTTTCTAAGTTGAATACTTCAGCAGGTAATTTTGAATTGTCGAAATCAAATTTCGCTTGTTCATCAACTTTAGTTACTTTAGAAGTTTTAGCTTTAGTTGTTGTTTTAGCAACTTTAGCTTTTGGTTCTGTCGATTCAACTTTTTTGGTTGCTTTTTCTTTCGCTTCTGAAACATCAACTAGTTTTTCTTCATTGATGAATTCAATTGCATTTTCATCTTTAACATTTTTGCTTGCGACAGCATCAATAATGTTAACAATTTTCGCTGAGGTTGTTGAACCTGAAAATTGTCCACCTCTATGGAATCAAACTCTTGATTCTCCTTCAAGTTTATCAGCATCTTTTTGAAATTGTTCTAGAGCTTCTTTAAATGTTTTGAAGTTTTTTGATCTGGCTGCACCTTCTTTTTTAAGGTTGAACGAGATTACATTGTCTTTACCGAATTTTTCAGATAAGTAAAATTTGTTAACTGACATATTAGTTTTCTCCTTCTTTAGCTGCTTCTGCTTCTTTAGCAGCAGCTTCTTCTGCTAATTTAGCTGCTTCTGCTTCAAGAATTAGAGGTTCCAATTCACTTGAGTGCATTCCAACTTTAACTTCAATACCGAATTTTTTAGCTCTTTCAACTAATTCATTCATCTTAATAACTTCATCAACATCAACTAGAACAACTGGTTTATGGTTTGGTAAACCTTTAACAGCTTCTTTGATGATAACAAGTGATTTTTTAGGTCCGGGAATCGATCCTTTAACCAATAAAATATTGTTTACAGTGTCAACTTTAACAACTTCAAGGTTTTGTACAGTAGTTTGTACAGCACCTAAATGACCAGGCATTGTCATACCTTTGAAAACTTTGTTTCCAGCGATATCACCAAGTGATCCAGTTTGTCTAACTGGTTGGCTACCACCACCACCACCGTGTGATTTAGGTCCGATGTGTTGGTTTCATCTTTTAATGGTTCCGGCAAAACCTTTACCTTTTGATGTACCGGTAACGTCAACAAGTTGTCCTGATGTGAATAAATCAGCTTTAACTTCTTGTCCTAATTCATAGCCTTGCATGCCACGAATTTCTTTAATGTAGCGCTTAGGTGTTGTATTTGCTTGTTTGAATTGACCTGCTAAAGGTTTGTTAATTCTTGAAGCTCTTAAATCCTCAACTGCTAATTGGGTTGCAACATACCCGTTAACTTCAGCAGTTAAAACTTTAGACACAACATTTGGTCTAACTTCAATGACTGTAACTGGAACAGCTTGTCCATCTTCAGTAAAGATTTGGGTCATACCAATTTTACGTCCTAAGATTCCTTTCATAATTTCTCCTTCTCGTTAGAAAACTAACGACCATTGCTTGATATACAAGTTGGCTTTATTTTATTTTTGTGTAATTTCGCTAATTTGAACACCAGCTGGAAATTCGAATCTACGAATTTGGTCTAGTGTTTTAGCATCAGCGTTGATTAGAGTAACAAGTCTTTGGTGTACTCTTGCTTCGAATTGTTCACGAGATTTTTTGTTAATGTGAACCGATCTAAGAATTGTAACAACGTGTCTTCTTGTTGGCACTGCTACAGGTCCTGAGAACTTAACATTATTTTTTTGTGCGATTTCAACGATTTTTTTCGCAGCAAAATCTAATTGTTCATGTTCGAAGGCTTTTAGCTTGATATTAATTTTGCTCATGTTGTCTCCTTTGTTCATATGCGAACGTTACTCCACATAAATTACTTAAGTAGTCCTCAACAACGTATTGGCCACTTAACAACCTTATGCTTCACAGTAATAGTTGCTTTTATATTCTATATTAAAATTAGAATTTCGTAAATAAATATTTCATGTTTTTATATTGGCTTATCACTTGTTATGAACCACCAAAAAGCGTTGTTATCAAAAAATATGAAATTGTTAATTAATATTACGATTTTGAATGTTTTTGATAATTTAATAATTCCAGCACTGTTTAACAAAAAAAGTTTGATTTTAATGTTAGAACAAATCAATTTGTGTTTAACGGATATATGATACACCAAAAAGCGTTGTTAAATAATAATTATATTTTTAAACTTATTACCTATATATAATGGGTAAGAGATTGTCTGAAATAATTAATATTGTGGACAAATAACAAAAAAGCAAGCTTTTTGCTTGCTTTAAATGACAGATTATTTAGTTGGTTTTATGTCCTTGAACATAAATCTAAATACACCGGAGTTATAAACAGTCGATAATTTCTGGAACTTATCAACAACACGAGTATTTTTTAATGTTTCGGGTGTTGTACCTTCAGATCATATATAACACTCTGCAGAACGAGGGTTTTTAGTTCATATCTGATCATTCCCAACCGCTATATCCAAATCATCTCTATTACCTTTATCTCAACCAGCTCCAGTATTGTTAAGGTTATACAAAGGAGATGAATTATTATTATTACCCTCGGTTTGTCATACACTACCATGAGTAACCAATCATTTACTGAAATCAATATTAGATCAGTTATAGGCAGTTTTCCCATCTTGCTCCCATGTAATTGTCGGTTTAATTGATGGGTCATTTAATTGTCTATGTTTTGCCACAATTCATGTTTCAAAACGAGTGGTAAATAGATAAATATTTTTAGTATTAGCATCATAATCAACCGCGAATCTCATCGATACTGTTGTGGCGGCCGGCATTGTTTTTTCATCTTGAATTATTTTGAAATTACCTTTTTGTTTGGCAGTTACAGTTTTGGTATTATGATCAATATTTGAATTACCGATCAATAATACTGAAGGTAAAACTGCTTCTATATAAATTTGATGGTATTTAACTCTAATTCTCAGCATTTGCTTACTTGAATCAGCGTTTATTTGACTAAATTGTTGGTAAATGTAGAATTCAGGGAATAAGAATTTAAAGTCAAATTTAGAATCTTGAGAGTTTATAAACCCAGTTCTCTCACTAACATTTCCACCTTTTATATCATAAATTTTATGATTTGCATAATCAATAATTACTTCATCAGTTTCATCGACAATTCCAAACGATTTTTTAAATGTATTGAGAGTTTTAGCACTAATTGAGTTTAAATCGTTTTCTTCCCAGCCGAGTTCATCAGCTTTAGCAATAACTTGTTTACTATTGTAACCCAAATTATTTTTGTTGTAATCTTTGAAGAATATATCTGCAGAGCCGTCAAGAAGTTTGAGTTCATCTTTGGTTGTAAAGGAAATCTCCACAGTTCTATCTGTTTCAAATCCTTTGAATTCGCTATAAATTGAAAGGTTTGAAGGTTGATATTTGTATCTAAGTTTAATCTTGATGCTTTTAGCAACTTGTGAACTCTTCGTTTCTTGAAGGAACGAATTAATGTCTGGTTGTTTAACAATATAAACCTTCATATTTAATGGATTATAAATAGAATCATCGTCTAATTTAGTAAATTTAAATTTATCAAACATATTTAAGAATTGGTCATTGTTTGTAATATCAATTTCTGTTTGAGATGAATTTTCCATTCCATTTGTAATTTTTTCAAAATTCGTCTTAAATTCTTCACGTGTTATCGATGGCTTAGCAACTATTTGGTAATATGGTTTAACAAGGTTTTGTTGTTCATCGGGATCAACAGTACCAATAACATTTTCAAAGAATAAATTACTATTAGTATTCGCTCAATTTAATAATGTTGGTAACTGAGTAAAAATGTTCTTAATAGCATCATTATTTGTTGTTGTCGTATTAAATTCCTTAACTCAATTATCAGAGTCATTAT
This sequence comes from Mycoplasma zalophidermidis, assembly GCF_024742155.1. Taxonomy (NCBI): domain Bacteria; kingdom Bacillati; phylum Mycoplasmatota; class Mollicutes; order Mycoplasmatales; family Mycoplasmataceae; genus Mycoplasma; species Mycoplasma zalophidermidis. Next base: position 15,515 of record NZ_JANSFS010000004.1, read on the forward strand.
TTTTACTAATTTTACCTACTTCAGACGTAATTAGAGCAAGGGTTTGCCCATAAACTTGTTCTAAATTGCTCAATTTCGGTTCATTGCCTCAAGTTATAGTTGATTTAAACAGATATTTGTAAATTTCGCTTAAATCTATACGTTTTGCAAGTAAACCTGATATTTCGTTTTTAAATGTTGTAATCATTTGGTCAAATTGAGTGATAGATGAATTAATAGAATCAACATAATTTTGTAAATCATTTGCTGATGTTGAAGCAATCATTTGAGTATATTCGGTTTTATTTTTTTCAAAAGCTGAACTAAATTCATTGAAATCTTTTTGAGTTTGAATTAACCCTGCTTTTTCAAATAGGGTTGTACCATCTTTTTCTTTTGAACCCGCTTTGAATGTAGTATTTAATAAATCAATCAAACCAGTTTTATCTTTAATCATTTGGTCAAAATCAATTCTTAATTGTTTAATAAATTTTTCAATTTTATCTTTAGCGTTATTTATTAATTCAAAGTTTTTATTCAAGTAGCCAGTCACAAAAGTATCTTGACCAGCAGGCGCGTCAATTTTGACGAATGAATTGATGCGTGCTCCTAGAGTATTATTATCATCAATAAATTGTTTAATTAAATCTTTTGTTTTAATTATAGCGTTAAAGTTATCTTTGGTTTTTTGTCCTCACAATGAATCAATCAAGAATTCACTAAAATTTGTTAAGTTAGTTAATGATTTATTTATTTCATTGTGCTGAACATCAAAAGCATTTTTAATTTGACGTTTGTATTCATCCAATGCTTGCTCAATTAATTTATTAACTGATTCAATAACTTCCTCAGGAGTTGCATCTTCTGGTTTTGTATAGTTTAAAACATTAACGGCATTTTGTTCGTAATTATCAAAAAGTGACGAACTATTGGCATTGTTGGATTCTAATTTTAAAGAATCTAATAATTGTTTAGTTTTAGTTTTTAATGATTTAGCAGAAGCTATTTTAGAGGAAACAAGTTTACTGATTTTTTGGTCTATTTCAGACAATAAGGATACCTTGAATTCTTCGTTATTTTGTATTATTTTATTAGCATTTTTTGCATTGTTGACCACAGCACTTAATGAATCATATGCGTTTTTCACATTATTTGAATCTACGTTTTCTGTTAAACCACTGCGTTGTAATCTTAATAACGATTCAGCCTCACGATATTTAGTTGTTAATTTTCTTGAGTTTTTAATTACATATTTAATTGAATCATTACCTTCGCCAGATAATCATTTATCTCTTAAATCATAGTAATTTTTAGCTGGTGTAGTGTCTGATAGAGGAATTGCTTTTAATTCTTTATTAAATTCGGTAATTTTTGCATTAATTACATCTTTTTCCTCTTTGGTAATTAAAGTGTCATTTTCTATTTCACTTTGAATTCTAGCACTATCTTGGTTAACATCTAAACGGACCATGTGTAAATCTAAAAGTTTAATATTTTTATCAATTTCATCTTGTTTAGCGACTATGGTTGAATCGGTTGGAATATCTTGTCTAAATAATAACGTTCCTGAATCAATAGCTTTTGATAATTGATCCTTATCTTGAGAAATTGAGTCATTAAGAGGAACTAATGAGTTATTAAAATCATTGACTTCTTTTAATTTAGTAGCTAATTCCAATAATTTAGGCATAAACGATTTAAGGTTATTTACCATCACAATTACATCGTTCATTTTAGAATTATCCTTGGCATTTTCTGTATCATGCAGTAGAGTTTCAATTTTCTTATCAATTTCTCTACCTAAATAATGTGTTTTTGTTGCAGAGTTGTAATCAGAGCTGTTTTTAAACTCATTTAATGAGTCTAAAGTGTCTTTACGTTTATTTCTTAGTGTGGTTTGATTTGTTAGTTGACTTTTAATTTTGGTTATTCTTTCTTCAATTTGGGAAGGTAAAAGAATTTCGTTGTCATTAGGTAATATATCTCAAAGATTCTGGATTAACGCTTTTTCGTCAGCAACAGTTACATTATATTTAGGAACACTTTCTCGTTCGGTTTTCCATTCTTGAATTATTTTAGATACTTCATTTAGCACTTTAATGAATTCTAGAGCCTTGACAGATTTTTCTTTGACGAGTGAAATTCTAGCATCTTTGGCATTACTATCTTCATCAATGTTGTTATTTGCTTCACTGACAACCGAATTTAATCAGTTTTGTAATTTTTCTGTATTTTGTGTGCCGCTAATGCCGTCTTTTTCAAAGAAATCAACAGACTGGTTAATATTTTTTGCCTCATCAACAGTACCACTTATTTCAAGAGTTTCTTTAATTCTATTTTTTGCAATTTCAATTGCTTTAATTATTTCAATAAATTTTTCTCTATTTTCTTGAACTTTTTGTTCAACTGAATTTTGAGTATCAGTTTTGGTATCGGAACTAAACAGGATTCTCGCTTTGTCAATAAGCGGTTGTAAATCACTTGTAAGATAACTTTTTACAATGTCAGAAATAGTGTTAGCATTTGCTTGCCTTAATGTTTCTGCTGAACCTACTTGTAATCCTAACGAATCATAGTAAATTTTATTTTGATTAATGATTTCGATTCTGTCTTTGATTAAATTTAACGCATCTTTGTTTGCGATTTCTTTTAAGTTTTCAGCCAATATACTATTAATAATTTTAGCTGAGTTTTGAGTTAATGAATTATCAACCAAATTACCTAAATCTACAGGTTCACCCATAATTTGAGTAATTACTTCATTAACTTTAACTCTAATTTCATTTGAATTATTGTTTAATTCAGGAATTGATCTGAAATTATTAAAGTGTTGCAATAGCATGTTTGCTTGCTTTTTGTTTTCGCTCTTCAAACCCGCTTCAGTTTTAATTCGTTTTAGTTCACTTAATAAGGTTTTGTCTTTTAAATTAAGCTGTTCTGTGGTTAAAGGTTGATACTGAGCTCCTAATAAAGCATTTAAATCTTCAAGAGCTTTTTTATGAGTGTCGATATCTGGGTCATTTTCGTATTCATGAATTAAATCAATAATATCTTTTTGACGGTTATTGAAGTTTTCCATAGCATCAATATTTTGAATAATTAAATCTGCGGTAGCGCCGTCAATATTTTTATTAATTTCATTATTTAATTTGTCTTTAAATGCACCGACGTGATCCATCACGTTAGAAGTTCCCGTAGGTTTAGTGCTGGTTGTATTATCAATTTCTTTTTCAACAAATGCAGAATATTTTAATAATCTATTTTGAACGAGATCTTTATTGTAAGCAAATCTCATTGCTTTTTCTGCTTGTTGCATTGAATCAATTGTTGAAGTCAGAATATTAGCACAATCAGTTACGTAATTTTGACGGGCTTTTTCATAATCATCAAAATTAGTGTATTGGTCTGGTTTGGTCTGTTCATGATATGATTTTTGATCAAGTTCAGCAACAAACAAGTCAATACGTGCCTTTTCCTTGTTGTATGTAGCAATTAATTGTTCTTTTTCAGCATTTAAAGAAACCACTTTATCATGCAGTTCCTTCGCTTTTTGAAGAATAGCTTCGGGGGTATAACTCGTATTTTCTATAACGTCATTATATGTTGTTTTGTTTGTTTTAACAGCCGTTTTTACACTAGCTAACAGAGTGCGTTGTTCTTGGTCCGGAGATAATACTTTGTTTAACTCGTTAACCATTACTTTACGCAATTCATGTTTAGCTTTTGCGATTTCAATAGCTTCAGTGATTTTTTTCATTTTGGCTGCGGTCATTTCACTAGTATCGCCTTTAGCAGGCATGTTTATTTTAATGACTTCACCTAAATTGTTTGCCTCTTTGGCTGACTCGCTTTGTATTAAAGCAGGGTCGCTTTGAATGTTTTCTTTTTCAATTATTGCCCGTTTAATTTGCTCAATTAAATTATTTTGAGCAGTCAATACAGCAACGGCATCCTTAGCTGTTGCATCTGACTTGGCTTTGTCTTTCTCTTGAGCGTATGAATCTATATCCTTAATCGCTTTATTAACAAGGTTTTTCAATGTGTCGGCACTTTGTCCGGTAATAGGATATGCTTTAGATTGAATAGATTCATTACGTGCTTTGATTTGATCCTTGCGAAATGCCAAAACTAGACCATCATTCATTTGAGATGTTTTCTTAACAGCATCTTCAATACTTGCAAGAGTTGGCATCTCTTCACCGGCTTGAATAACCTTAAAAATACCATCCATTTTATTCTTGATCAACTCAGAATCAGCAATTGCTTTAGGAACTTCAGAACGTTTGTCTGGACTTGCATTAAACTCTTCAGAATTAGCTTCAAAAGTTTTCAAATTGTCTTCAATTTCTTTAACCTTAGCAATAGATTGTTTAAGAAGTTCAGCTTTTTCAAGAATTTTTTTCTTTTGTTCTGTTGTTAAGTTTTCTTGTTTAGATTCCTTAATTAAATCTTCTAAACGTTTACGTAAAGCATTTTCACCAGATGAAGTTTGTTTGCCTTCTTCAGCTGGATAATATTTATCAATATCTGCTGTAATAGCCTTCAATTTAGCTTCAACAGAGTTATTGTTACGTTTTTCTTTTAAAGTTTTAATTAGTTCTGTAGCTTGATGTTGGAGCTTGTTGATTTTATCTAAATTGACAGGATTTTGCTTAAGTTCGTTAGAAATTTGTGTTTTGATAACATCAATTTTTTCAAATTCTTCAGTAAATTGTCCTACAATGTCAGCATCCGCTTTAATCTCATCAACTACTTTGTCTAATGATTTTAGCGAGTCTTTTAAATCCCTAATAATACTTGTTGAATTTTGAATATCGCCGATTTGATTTGCAACATCATTTAAAATTTTCAATTGACCACTTTCAGCATTAGCAAAATTATTCGAATTTTCTAATTGCATTTTTTGGTCATGAGTTAAATTGCCTTGGCCGTTTTGTGAACGATCCAGAGCACCAAGTAAATCGTTAATGTTTTGAGCACGCTTTTGCAACAAGTCTTTATTAGATTGTAATTTATCTAGTTGAATCTTTTCGTTAGTGGTATACTCATGCGGATTTTCTGCAGTTGGGTTAAATGTTCTTTCAGCAAAAATTTGAGCTTGCAAACGATTATAAGCGGTTTGATTCTGAAGAATAGTTGTTTCTAAAACATTAACCAGAAATTTATATTTCTTGATTTGATCTAAAACAACTGTTGAAACAACCGGATTAAATTTCACAGAAACAATTTTTTGAGTTTCAGTATTTAATTCATTAATTAATTTTTCAAGTAAAGTTGTATCAATTTGTTGCGATTCTAAATCATGTTCCTGTTGCTTAGTTAGTTGATTTAATAATTGTAATGATGATTTCATTAACTTAACTTCAGCATTAGTTTTCGAATATAAATAAGATAGTTCAACTTTTTGTAACGATCTTAATTGTTCTCTGATTGAATATTTTTTAGCAACTATTTGATTAGTGACTAAATCTACAAAAATATTTGCATCAGAAATTTGGTTGATTAAATCTGTCGCTTGTTGCTCAACTAATTTACTTAGATATTTATCTTTGACTTGTTGAGGATAATCATTAAGGTTTAGGATAGAATTTTTGATTTGATCCTTAATTTCATCTAATTCTTTTCTGGTTTCAATTAAGGTTGACATTGCTTCTAATTTCGAATCAACTAATGATTTGATTTTTGCTAAATCAGTATTATTTTCAATAATTTCATCAATTTCTCTATTTAATTTTAATATTTCTTGTTGAGTGACACATTTAGCATTCTTATTATGTTCTTGTTCAAAATATAACAATGAATTTGAAAGTTTATCGTTGAAATAACGTATTGAATTTAAACGCGATGTATAACCCAATACTTGACTCAATAGTTTCGCCTTATCAAAACTATCTGGTTTTTCATTGTTGGTTAAAGCAACTATATTTTTCTCTGTAATTATCCTGTTTCAAACATTTTTTAATTTTGATTTAGATAAGTATTGATAAGAATAAACACGTTCCTTCAGTTTCTGGATAATTTCAGTATTTGATAGCGATGAATTATTTAGCACGGAATGATAAATTCTAATATCTTCATTTGCTTGGATGATATCGTCTTTATTTTGACTTGATTCTAACTTAAGTTTTGTGTTGTTTAAGTAGTAATCAGAAAGTTTGAAGTAATTGTTAATTGATTCCCTAATTAAAAGACTATTAATTTGTGAAGTATTTAAAAGTCCAGAATCTTCAATAACTTGAATCATTGATTCAATAAGTACTCTATTTTCTTCAATAGATTTGTTTGATTTAACCAAATCTTTTAAATTTATAAGTTTTTTAATAACCTCAGAATTAGCTTCATTTTTATTATTGGTTATAGCACTATCAAATAATGTTTGTCCAACACTTTCAACATTAGCATTAACAAGAGATGTTATTTCACCAGTAATTTTTACATATTCTTCATTGAATTTTGTATTAATTTGACCTTTAGCATCAATAATTTTGTTTTCTATAATTCTTTTATTAATTTCGATGTCATTGATTCTAAATTCTCTAGCTAATACATCATGTTCAATTTGCGATATATTTTGACTGATGGTATTTTTTAATGCTTTTGTTGGCAATAATTTGTTTAATTCTGCGATATTATCATCAAATGTATTACCATCTTGTATTAAATAATCATTAATCAGTGAGTCTTGCTTTGTTAAAAATTTATCTAACTCGTTTTGATAATTTTTAACTCATTGGACACGTTGCGATTTACTAATTTTATCAAAATCATGCAAACTAATTTTTAGGTTTGTAAGTTCGTTTGAACCAAATTGGCTTACCAAATCTTTTTCTCTTAAACGGTTAGCTTGATCTGATAATAAAACATTTAGGGTTTTTAAATTGTCTTTAGAAATTTTATCTAGGTTCGCAACATTATTTGCGAAATTGAAAATGTATTTTTTATGTAAATCATTAATTCTATTGATTTCTTTATATTTTGTTAGGACTGAAGTATCAGGATTTGAAAGAATTAGTCTTGCTTTATCTCTTTCTGACTCAAGATTTGCTTTTTCTTCAGGAGATAAATTAATTAAATCAACATATTTGTCAAATAATTTAATCGAATTTTCAAATTGTTTTTCAACGTAACTTTGTCTATCAAAATTTGCTCTTTGTTCAAGCAATGATAGTGTTGTAGCACCGGCCGCAGCTAGTGAACCAACCGTTATTAATAATCCATTTATTGCGTTTTTCTTTGTCATTATTCATCTCCTTTATCTTCATGTAATCTTAAAAAGAAATCGTATTTATCAATCCCTCTAATAGAAGTAGGCTCGTTCATTGATTTTCAACCTAATTTATCGGAACTGGTAAATGAACCGGATCTTGATGCCCGATTACCTTTATCAGTAAATAAACCAGCAAATCTTTCAGCAAATTTATTGGCATAGAATTGAACATCTCGGCCAGGGTATTTAATTTCAAGATCGACCTTATCACCTTTCGGTAGGTATACCTCTCAGTACATTTCAAAATTATTTTTATAACTTGCGTCATTACCTTCTCACGAGTTGTAAATTACCGTTTCTTCCCAACCGTGAAGAACTCCATATCTGCCTGTTCCCTCTTCATAAACTGGGATGGTGATACCATATGGCATTCAGTTAGTGTATCCGTTTCCTACTCATTCAAGATCTGAACCAGATTGGATTCAAAACATAATTTTTTTACCATTTGATAATGAGGCGTGTTTTCATGTGGTTCCACCCATTTCAACGCCACTATCTTTAAGTCTAATCTTAAATTTCATGTTTTCAGTACTATTAGAAATATCTATATTTCTATCTACCTTTTCAATATCCTCCACCTTCAGATGGTTCGGGTTCGAATGTTTAGATAATCTATCAAACATTGCATCATCTCAATGTTCATCATCAAACGTTACATCTTCAGTAAAGAATGACATATTATTTTTAGTTAAATATTTACCAGCACCTTTATTGACAGCAGCCATGATGTTTGTATTCATGGTTTTATTATTTCAACCGGCTCTCGAGGCTTCGAAAATAATCGTGTTTCTTTGATGATTATTGTTTTCTGCACGTCCTTTATCTTCAGAACCTAAATTATCTTTTTGAATCCTCATGAATGATTGCGTGTTAAAAGTGACTCAGATATCGTTAAACGTCAAACTCATTGAAGTAACATCATTGAAAAAATTAGTAGAGTTTTGCGGTTGATTGTAAACAACTTTTAAGTTAATTTTTGTTTTCTTAATAGATGTATCTGTTTGTAGAAATACTGGCAGTCACGGATCAGAAGTAGAAGTTCTGGTTAAAAACACCTTAACGTTATCTAAGTTGTAAGGAGTAACTCCTTTTAAGATATTAAATGTCTTAAACAAATCAAGAACTTCTTGATTTTTAGTGATATCAACCTCTAACGAAGTATTTTGATTCTGAATTTTATTGATTTTTTCAACAAAATCTTCAAGCAGAATATTCTTTTTAGGCTTAATATTTTTCATATTTTCAGAATTTTGAGCATTAATGTAATCAAACATGAAGTTTTTATTCGAAGGGTTATGCATTCAACCATAAAGAGCGACCGATGGTTTGAAAATATTGGTCAATGCACTTTGTTTGGTATTAAGAGCTAGTTGGGCATCGGTTAATAAATCATTTGATATTGATTGTTGAGTTAGTAAAGAATCATAATCAATTTTGTACGAATTAATAAGGTTTGCAAATTCTTTGTTAGTAGTTTTGTTGTTTTCTCTATTGTTTGCACCGGCAATAAGTTCTAACATATGAGTTAGTTCACGACCTTTAATAAATTCTGAATATAGACCTATTAAAGTATCTGTGTTATTTTTGGCGTTCTTAATTTCATTGGTTGATCCATATATTAATAAATCGATGTCCTTTAAAGTATTTAAAATTGCACGTGTTATTTCAAAATATTGGTCAAATTCATCCTGAATGGGTTGTTTAACTTGTTCATTTATGTCTTGATTGTAGTTAATAGTTAATTGTTTTGTTTCAAGTTTAGTTAAATCGCTATTGATTTGGTCTTTTGATGTACCAACTTTAGATACAGCAGCCATTAACGAACTATGTTTATCATTATTGTTATTAACCTTTTTATCAAGAATATCAATATAATCGCGTAATGTTTTAGTGTTCTGAATTATAGAAGGTTGCAACTGAGCATTAAATGAATCAATTTGATTTTTCAATAATTCAGCTGATTTTCTACTTAAATCTTTTACTGTTGTGTAGTTTTTATCAAGAGTATTAAATGATTTTTTCAATGATTTACTATATGTTTTAAAGTTATTATCGACGCTTGATAAAACATTCATAGCTTCGACTACATTATTTTGATAATCATTCAACAATTTATCAAGACCTAATGAGACGGCTAGTTTTTGAGCTTCGGCAGAATTTAATGTTTCGGTTTGTCCTTTAGCAGATACACTTTTACCTGTTAATAGGTTTACATAAGCTTGCAATCTTTCTACTGCCAATGTTAAACGATTTTTTTCGTATTTTATAATTGCTTGTTTTTGGGTTTCTAAAACTGTTTTTGCAGAGACAAGATTATTTTGGGTAGTTTTAATGTTTTCTAATGTGTCAAGTGTTGGATTGTCGTCAATAACATTTACAGCCTTGTTTGTGAAGTCTGTCATAAGCGGAGTTTCAGTTTGATTGTATGAATCGGTAAGATATGACTTAACATCATCAATTTCAGATTTTAGTAAACGTGTTTCGGTTTGCTTTTGAGATTTTAATTTGGCAATGATTCCTTCGGTAGTATTTGTCAAGTAGTAAATTGAAGCAAGTTTATCATTTTCATTGTGTGAAACATTATTTAAATTAGTTGTAGAAGAGTCGATTAATGAATCCAGTTCAGTATATAGCGCTTTCATTGCATCAGTTTCAGTATTTCTATAATCAACATCAACTGTCGTTGGCACAAATGATTTAACTTCATCTATTGCTTTTCTAAGATTTATACTATTTTTTAGACTAACATCAAAGCTGTTGATGCCCTTGATTAAATATTTCTCTTCAAGAATTTTAAGGCCTTGAATATCAATACTATCCTTGGATTTTAATTCGACTATCATTGCATTCAAAATAGCACTTAATGGAGTTTTTTCGTCTTCTGATAAGTCTATATTTGCTTTAAGCTCATTTAATTTTTTTGAGTGAGAAATCAATAAATGGATTTTAACTGTATCTGTTTTAATTTGTTTTGTTTTTGTTTGTACATTAAATGAGTTAATTTCTTTAAAATAGAAATTATTTTTTACAGTTGTTGCGCCAGTTTTGTTGATTTCTTCAACTTCATTGGTAATTTTATCCAAAAGTTCCGTTAAATCTTGTGAAGGGTTTGATTCAGCTTTTGCTGATGTTACTTCTTTTCTGGCTTCATCAACAATAATAGCTAATTCAACATATTTACTAAATAGTGAATGTGCGGTAAGAGCCTCATCTTTAAGTTTTTTGATTTTTTCCAAATCATCAGTCGATTTAACATTAGAAATTTCGCCTAATTTCTCAACATAGAATATTTTTCGATCATTATTTAATTCACTGAAAGTTGCAGAACTAACATTCTTATAATTATTTGTAATGTATGTACCTTCATCATCATAGGCTTTTTTCAATGCTTCAAACGCCTCTTTACGTGCTTCGTAAAGCTCTTTTGCTTTTTTGAAGTTTTCTGGTAATGTTTTAAATTTAATTGTTATATCGTTTGATAAAGCAGTTGAGTCAAAAGTATCTTCAGGCACTGACACAACTGAATCTAAAACAGACTGTCCAAGATTCAATTTATCAATTTTATAACCATAAACTTGATTGTTGAATAATCAATCTTCTTTATTATATTCTTCAAGTAATTTTAATTGTTTTTCTACTAATTCCTTAAATTTAACTACAACACTATCAAGTGACTGAATTTTTGTGGTATCCGAGTTAATTAGTGGGTCTTTTGCAAATTGTTCAAGCTTTTCATAATAACTTCTGGTTTTGGTTTGTTTTAATTCGAGATCTTGTTCTCCATTTAGACCTAGTTTATATGTTGCGCCTTGAACTAAGGTTTTTAACTGCATCATATTTTTATTTAATGAATCAGTCTTATTTAATTTTCTTAAAGTGGCTTTAATAGTTTGCTTAATATTAGTTAATTTACTAAATTGTGATGGGTCTTTATACGCTTCACGAGCTTGTAGAAATTCTTTTTCAAGTTCTTGTTTGATTGAGTTAACCACATCAATTACAGGGCCAGTTGTTTCATTGATAGATTTAACTTCTTCTTCGACCGATCTAACCACTTCGGCAAGATCTAAAATATTATCAATGTTATTTCTTATAATTGCAATTTTACTATCAATTTCTAAAATAGATGCATTGTCTTTGTCTTTGTTGCCTGTATTAGGGACATTTTTTAATTCCTCTTGATATTTTTTTATTAGTCCTTGAGCACCGGTGATTGCTTCTAGAGATTCAGCATCATGTTGATTAGATTTATATTTATTTTCAAACTCTGTTTTTACAGCGTCTATACGCTCGCTTTCGTTTGCTTTCAATTCCTCAAATGATGTTGAGTCCATATATTGATTATGTAATGCAATTGTTGCATTATCAATATCTGTCACCAAGGCTGATTCGGATGGCACCGATTCAATAAGGGCTTTTTCAAGAACTGTTCTCTTATCTTGCTGGTCAGCAACTTTCTTAATTCTATACACAACTGTTTTTTGTTCATCTAGCAGAAGTTTCATTGACTCAATTCTTCTCTTTTGCTCAATAACTTCTTCAGGTTTATTAACACCATTAACAACATTGTCAATAGAGTTAATTATAGTATTAATTTTTTCAATCAAAGATTCTGGGTTTTGACCATTTATAATAATTAAAGCAGGATCAGATTTAATTGCATTTTGTAGAATATTTACTTTTGCTTCTAATAATGCTTTTTCGTTTTTAAATGAGTCTTTTTGGAAGCAGATATCAAACTGTTTTCTAATATTTTCAAAATCTTCCATAATTGCTCTGTCATGAGCGCTGGGCCCACCTTCATCAGGTGATTTTGTACTGATAAGAGCATCAAATTTAGCTTTCAATCTCTGAATTTGAGAACCATTATTAATAGTTGCGCTTTCATCCTCAACTAAAGTATCAAATTTTTGTTCTTTCTCTTTATTTAGTAATGATTTTAATGAACCGGCTACACTGTTTTTAATATTATTAAAATCAGCAACAATTTTAAGTTTAGCAACAGAATATTGATCTACATAAAGTTTAACCCTGCCTTTAACTGCTTCTAAATCAGCTTTGGTTGAACTTGGATCAGCCAATTTAACCTGTTCGGCAGCTATTTTTTCTTTAATTTCACTATCAATTTTTGCAAAAATAACTCTCTTATTTTTATTATTTACAGGTGAATTGTGTTGATTTTTTTCAATTTGTATTAATTTATCTAATTCTATTTTGGCTTCTTTAGATGTTTCGATTTTAGCAAGCATTTCTTCAAGAGCAAGAATTTTATCATTTATTTTATTAGGTTTATCCGAAATAACGGCACGACTATTATTAATTACGCCTTTAAAATTAGTACGTAATTCTGGATATTCTGTTTCACTGATTTTTGAAAATTCGATAGCACATTCTTTTATTTTGGCAAGGAGTTTTTGTTGGTCGGCCAGTTTAGCGGCTACTGAATCAGCATATAAACTAGATGTTTGATATATGTCAGCAACCTTTTGTTGCAATGTTTTTATTTCATCGCTCAATAATTTAATTTGTTTATTGTTTTGAGCTATTTTTTCTTCAGCAGTTACAATTTGAGATTGATTGTAAGTTTGTCTATCGTCTTTAATATTTAATTTTTCTTGATATAAATGATCTAATTTAACTTGTTTTTCTGCGATTTCGGTATTTAAAGATTTAATTTCGTTATTTACCTCTTCTAATTGTAATAATGCTTTGTTTTTCTCGGATTCAAAGATGTTTATATCTTCAATCAACATGCTATATGGATCACTGGTAATTTGGTCAGGCCCAATCTCGCTAGAAGCAATTTTATGATTATTTAAAATTAATTGTTCTTTTTTAAGTTTTGCTTTGGCCACATTTTGTTTAATCTGGTTAGTTAAATCATCAATATCACGATTTTTCATATTAATTCAACCACGATTGTGTTCATCAGGGTTGAACATTACATTATTAATAATATCTTGTAATTCTTCAATTTGAACTGATATATCTTCATTAGATGAACTCAACTCATCAGCAATCGCTTTTATGTCTTTCTTAGCTTGTTCGGTCTTAAATAACGAATCTTTTTCTGCATCACTCTTTAAGCTTAAAGCAACGTCGCGGGATTGTTTATGCTCAATGATAAGTTTTTGTAAGCTTAATTCCATTTCAGACACTACCTCAATAGCATCACGAAGGACATCCATTTGATTAGCCAATTCCTGACGGGCGTCTTTTTTATCTAACTCTGAATCATAGTGGGTTCTATCATCATTAATAACTTTGGCTTTTTCAATTAGTTTATTCAAAGCATCGCGCATTTTAGCTTCAGCGGGTGTAAATTCTTCACCAGGTTTCCGGTTTTTGGCGAATGTATCATCAAGTAATTTTGAAATAACACCCGAGGCATTTTGTGCTTCAAGATTACTACGTTTTATGCTGAAATCTTCCACTGCTTTTTTAAGTTTTTCTTGGATTTCAGGTAAATTGTGCTGCGTGGGATCGTTAAGTGCTTGGTCGGCTTGTTGTTTTAAAGTAGAAAGTTTTTTCAATTCTTCAGCAAGATATATTTTAACGTTGTCATTATCTTTAACAACTTCCAAAATGTTTGAAGCTTCATCACGAGTTTTTTCAAGGTCTTTTGCTTCAGTAATTTTTTGCGCATAGACATCTTGTAATTCGCTCAATTCATTAATACGTTGTTGTTTTTGTTCGAAAGTTAATTTATCATTAGTTTGTAATAACTCAATTTCGTTAGCGATTTTAATTACATGTTCGCTCAATTGTTTCTCAACAGGAGAACCTTGTTGATTTCAAGATTCATTAATTTTTGCCAATGTTTCTTTCGTTTTGTTGATAACAACATTAGCTTCATTAGAAATAATTGATTTATCGCGTAAATCTAAAGCAAACTTAACTAATCCACCATCAATAATATTTAAATTATTAGGACCTATTTGTTCTGATGTGAAGGCTGCCATTTCACCACGCATGGCAGTTGAATTTACTTTAACCAGTTTTTCAAAAAGCGGTTTTTCCTGTGACCATAATTTTTTAAGTTCAGGAGAAATGGTGTCTTTATCAATTTGTTCTTGGATTTGAGATAGTAAAATAGATAATTCTTCTTTGTTGATGATTCTTTCGACTTCAACTGCTTTTTCATAGTTGTCAGCAATAGTGTTTAAATTTGCAGTTTTAAAATCAACTGAAAGTAATTTCTTGTTAGTTTCGGTTAAAACATTTATTTTATTTGAATCTTTCACAATTGAAACGCGAGAAAGATCACTACCGGTCGAGAATTCAATTTGTTGATTTAATTCAGTATATTTTTGTTGATAAAAATCTTTGATTTCCTTAGTTGTCTCAACTATGGCGATTATGTCATTTAGTTGACTTACATACTTAAAGAAATCATTGTAAACTAATTGGTCTACATCGGCATTTAATTGGTTAGATAATTCTTCATCATCACTTAGGTTATGTTTAATTGTCTTTTTAGCGTCCAATAATACTCTGTTTGCAATTCTAATTGAATTAATTTGTTTTGCTAATATCGAGATTGCTTTATGAGAATCGGTGCGGTCTTGTCCGTCAATGAATTTTTGTGCCGCTTTTAATGAAGTTTCAAGTGCCAATTTAAATTGAGGTTCAATTTTATCTAATATTTTTTTACCTTCATTAATCACCTCTTCAATATAGCCCTTAAGTTCTTCACCTGATAAAAAGTAAGTAGCAGTTCTGTTTGTTATCGAAGAAACATAATCGCTTAAAATTTGTCCCATTTCAACATGTGTATCATCACTTAAATTAACCACATTGAAGTTTAAATGTCCTTTGTTTTTTTGGACAAACAATTCGACCATATCTAACTCTGCGTAGATTTTATCTTTAGTTGATAGCTCAAGATTGAAGGCTGAAACCTGTTTTTTAGCTTCAATTATTTGACTTAAAATCCTATCAACTTGTTGTTGATTATTTATGGTTTCAGCATCATATAGTTTTGCGCTTTGCATATCAAATAATTGACTAAGAGTTTCAACATTATCTCTTGAAATTACATTTTGTGCCAAACGGGTGTTAATAAAATCAATTGTTTTGGTAACCTTATCAACTTTTTTAGCTAAATGAAGGTTGTCGTTATTTGCAATTATATCTAATACAAAAACATTTGTTTTTAATTCCAAATCAAAAACAATCTTATTTTGTAATTTGTAAATTCGTGCGAATTCTTTAATAAACTCTTGATTATTTTTATTTTTAGTCAATTTTTTTACCGCGTTGTTAAAATCGTTCAACAAATCAGGCGATTTAATTAATAAACTAAATTCTTTTATTGCTTGTTTAATTTCCTGATCTGTCTTTGCTTCGGTTAGTTTCAATGTTGGAATTAAGGATTGAAGACTATTTCTGCTATCAAGCATATTTATGATAGCAGATCTCGAATCATTAGTTTGATCCTTGACTCTATTTGCTATCAATTGCTTTGAAGAATTAACTGCAATTCTTAATTTTTCTTTTGATTCTTGACTTCAACTCTCAACACTATCTGTCTTCAATAAACTCTCGGCATTTTTAGTGACATCATTTAATTGTGTATAAGCGACCGTTTGGATATCTTTAACGTATAAGTCGGCTTTTGAATGCAACAAAGGCACAGTAATGCCTAACGCCAAAGCTGGGATTCCAGCTATCAATCACGTTGCTAAAGCTTTTCTTTTGTTTTTCTTTTTGTTTTCTGACATAAAATCTCCTTTTGTTATTTATTAAACAGATTAAATAATCCGTGGGCACGCTGATTTACTGTTCATAATAAACCATCTTTGTGTGACCCTTGATATATTAAAAAATCTGCTATATACGCTATCGCTAACGCTATAACTACAATAAATATAATTGTAAAAATAATTGTAGTTACTTTGAGCGCAACATTCTTTTTGTCTTTTATTTGCGAAATGACATTTTCTGATGTTTGATTCATAAAATCCTTCCAATCTATCCTATCTATTTCTAGTTCTAGTTCTAAAAAAATCTAGATAATAGAATAATAGATAAGATTATTAATTTTATTTATTTTCTAATTATATTCCATTTACTTTGGATTTTACATATTACAAAAAATACATTTTTTTCATCAATAAATCTGTCTTTTATGATTAAAAAAAGATTCTTTTTTTGATTTTTCGGTTCTTTCATATTTAAAAAAATAAATAAAAACTGAAAAAATTTAAAGATTTTTACGAATTCAATTGAAATATGAATGAATTAGTAAATTTTTTATGTCAGTATCAGATAAAAAATAACTATATACCGACTAATAGTTAACTCATATATGAGTTTATATATAAAAAAATGAAATATTTCCACATTTTTTTATAATTATAGTAGTTAAATCAATAATTTCAGTGATTCTAATAAGAAAAAATAAATGAATTTTAAAATTTAAAGAAATTATCGTTTCAAAAAAAGATTAAAATATTAAAAATCAATTTAAAATATTAAAAAAGTTTTTTAGGTTTAAAATTTGCTGTTTTGCAGTTATAAACACTGAAAGGAAAAAAATGAAAGACACAATCAAAACAAATGAAGCTGTTCAAAAAGCAATATCAGAAATAACTAAAAAATTTGGTGATGAAGCTATAACGTTTTTTGATAATGAAGTTATAAATACACCTGTAAAAATCATACCAACTGGCTCTTATTTATTAAATGAAGCGCTCGGTATAGGAGGATATCCTCAAGGAAGAATAGTTGAGATATTCGGACCAGAAAGCGGTGGTAAAACAACTATGTGTTTACACGCGATTGCCGAAGTACAAAAAATGGGAGGTGTTGCAGCATTTATCGATGCTGAACACTCAATTGATCCGAGTTATGCTAAAAATTTAGGTATTGATTTCTCTAAAGTTATATTATCTCAGCCCGATAGTGGTGAACAAGCAATGCAAATTGTGGACTATTTAGCCAAGAGCGGAGCTATTGACCTAATTATTGTTGACTCAGTAGCTGCGTTGGTCCCAGAAGCCGAATTAAATGGAGAAATGAGTGAACAACAAATTGGCGCACATGCAAGATTAATGTCTAAGGCTTTAAGAAAAATTACCGCAACATTAAATAAAACAAATACTACTATTATTTTTGTTAATCAAATTAGAGAAAAAATCGGAGTAATGTTTGGCAATCCTGAGACAACAACAGGTGGTAGAGCTTTGAAATTTTATGCTTCCATAAGATTAGAGGTTCGGAGAATTTCATCTATTATTGACGGAAAAGATGTAATCGGTAACGATGTTAGAATTAAGGTCGTTAAAAATAAACTAGCCCCACCTTTTAAATCATTACAGACTGAAATAGTATTTGGCCAAGGAATAGATTCACTTGGCGAATTGATTGAATTAGCCTCAATAAAAAACATCATAACGAAGAAAGGGTCCTGATATTCATATAAAAATGAAAATTTATGTCAAGGAAAAAAAACTTTAAAAGAATTGTTGAAACTAAATAAAGAACTGAAAGAACAAATAGAAAAATTATGTTTAGAAAAAAGCGCAGAATAAGTAAGTTCCGCGCTTTTTTTAAAAATATTTGTTTATAAATTATTAATTATTTCTTAGACAAACTATCAACAATCATTAAGATGCCTGAAATCAAGTTGACAAATAATAAGCTAATTATACCCCACACTAAAATTTCATCACTATCATTTGAGTCAAGTTTCTTAAGAGCAAGAATTCCTAGCACAAGTGGAAAAATTAATCAGAATCCAAATATTATACTGATTATTAAAAAAACTTTGGTTATAGTTTTAAGTGTTTGATCTTTCATTTTTGTGCCTTTCATAGATATTAAGCAGTATAAGTATAGCATACTAGTAAAGTTTTTTTGCTGAATGAGTATATTGAATCGTAACTCACAAAGATTTCTTTGCCAAATGTGATAATATTTATTCTAGTAGATAAGAAGGTATCAATGCCAAATAAAAAAATTAATTTATTGTTCATTGGAGATATATTCGGACAACCCGGTATCGACACAGTAGCGAAACATATAGAATACATAAAAGAAAAATATAAAATTGATGTTATCGTTGCGCAATGTGAAAACGTAACTAATCGCAAGGGATTTGTTAAAAGCGATTATGAACAACTAAAGCGTTGTGGCGTAGATGTATGCACGCTCGGAAATCACGTTTGAGCTCAAGATGGAATTTTTGAAATCATTAATAATAATGATGTTGTTAGACCACTAAATATTCCTAACTCTTATGCTGGACACGGAACTACAATTATTAAATTAAAAAACGATACAAATTTAAGAGTAACCTCTTTGATGGGTATTACATTCAACAAATTATTAAATCCTTGAAAACACGAATTCGCAGACAATTTTTTCGATGCTATTGATAATGTCATTCAATACGGCGAAAAAACAGATTTTCACTTCATTGATTTTCATGGTGAAACAACCAGTGAAAAAGCAGTGTTAGGTCTCTATTTGGATGGTAAAGTTGATGCATTATGTGGAACCCATACTCATGTACAAACAAATGATGCAAGAGTTTTAGAAAAAGGAACTTGTTTTATAACAGATGCTGGTATGGTTGGTCCATATAATTGTGCAATTGGCGCTAATTTTGAAGAAGTATATCAACATATGCGTTATGGTGCATTTAGTAAATTCCAAGTTTCAAAAAATTGTTGTCAATTTAATGCTGTTGTTATGGAATTAAACACAATAAACAAAAAAAATAACAAGATTAAAACAATCACTATATTACCCCAAAATAATCGAAAATATTAATATAGCATTGAATTAAAATGCTATATTTCTTTTTTCATTCAAAAATGAGTATATTCGTAAAAAAACACCACCAGTAATTGATTAGTAAATTTTAAATTTATTCTAGAAAATTTAAAGAAGATCTATCAATATAAAAATACGTAAAAATAAAGAAAACAGCATTTTAAGAGATAAAGTTTTGCTGTCACCTTAGGTTCCTATTAATTAAAATATTTAGTATTGTTATTTGTTGTATAATTAGCCAAACATACTTATAAAACTTGCATTGTTTGACAGAACAAATGACACAATTTTTTGTTTTAGGATTTGAATTAAGTAAATACGAAATTACTACAAAAAATTATGATTTAAAACAAAATTTCATAATGACTATTTTAGAGAAATACAATAACAACTTACAAAATAATGTTGAACCATTAATAACAAAAAAATCTGTATATATTAAATATTCGTGATGGAATAATTAATGATAACAAAATCTAAAATTAACGTATATTCTGAATTATATGTTTGGTTATAATTAAAATGTTATTAAAAACAAATCATAATTATGTTATGTGAAAGGAATGAGATGAAACCAAAGTTATATATTATTTCAGGAGTTGCATCCATTATTACTCCTAGTGTAACATTATTATCTGCGTCTTGCAGCACAAATCCAAGGGGGAAATTCGCAAATAATTCTATTGTAGATAAAAAAACTAGGAAAAGTATTGAACAATTATTGGACGGAGCGGTCGAATCTTTAATTGACAATTTTACCGAAGATGATGTTAGAAGATTAAATGCGGACGGAAAATATTTTGAAACACTTTTTTCAAAAGAAGAACAATTGGCAAATTTATTTCTTGCTAAAATCGCATTAATAGATAAAAAAATATTAAAAAACGAAAAAATTTTTAATGGGATAAAGCAGGTTGTTATAGACGCAATAGAGGATTTTGCTAACCTTGCGAAAGATAATAAGTATTTATCCAAGATTATGAAGGATTTTGAAACTTTAATTAACCTTGATAGTGTGCAACAATTTATACAAATTTTAATTAAAACAACGTTACATAAAATTGGAGATTTGCAACAACTGAATAATATCGGTTCCCAAGAAATACAAGATAAATTAAAAGACTTAAGTGACGACTTTCAAAAAATCTCATCTCTAAATCAACAAGAAGAAGTAATTGAAATAAACAAAAAAATTGCCGAATGGATTACTAAAACTTTTAAAAACATTCTTAGTACAATAAAAATGGTTTTTGAACATATTCAACAAAAAGAATTGGACGAAATCATACATGATAAAAATAAATTAGACCAAATCAATAAAGAGTACAGAACTATTTTTAATTTTTTAGATGATATAAATCAAGTGTTTGACAAATCGTTCAATGAATTTGTTTCTTATCTTGATAGAAACAAAAATAAGAAACAAATTAAAATAGATGAAATGGAAAAATTCTTTGAATTTGTTTATCTGAACATTAATATACAAATGTTAAAACAATAAAATGTCTATAAAATCTTGTTCTATTTTATATACCAAATTACAATTTAGATTTCAGTTAGACATAATTTTGCAAAATCAAGATTACTGCTTTTATCTAGTTTATATAAAGTTATTATCGTATGTGTCAGTAAAACATATAAAAACATCAAGTGTTTTAGTATAGCACTTGATGTTTAATTAAGTAATAAGGCTAATGAATGATTTTAATAATGATTTTTGATACGGTCGAAATTTTTCTTGTTTTTAACTTCATATCATTTAAAAATTTCTTCGTCGGTATAGTCAAGCAATTTCGCACATCCAAGTGATAAACTTAACAATTCACTGATTATATCTGCGTTTACTTTACCTTTAGCATCGCTAGCAATTTTAAATATTTCTAGGATTTGATCTGTAGGAAATTTTGAAACAAGTTTAGGTTGAATAATAGGATTTACATTCAATTTATATGCATACGATCCTAGAAAATGTAACACGTCTGCAAATTCTTCTAAAGCGGCTTCCTTATTTACGTTTTTATGTTTTTTTCAATATTTAAAACATTGAACTTCATTAGCAAATTCTGCAAATTCAACTAAAACTGCTAACAGTCATTTAGCTTCTCATTCCTCTGGTTGAACATTTCCAAGATCTTCACGAGAGCTAATTGCATCGTCTAATGTTTTTTGCATTTCAAATATATTTGTGAAATCCATTCTTTTCTCCTAAATATTTTTGTAAGGTTCGCTAATATAAATTGGCGTAACTTTTATGGTTGTAAATTTTTGTTGTAATTGTTGTGTTATATCGCTTACAAAGACTTGTTCATCTAAGTGTGATAATTCCAAAATATCTATATTATGTTCTTTATATAATATTCATTCATTTCATTTAATATCACTAACTAATATTAAATCTATTCCTTTATTATTTAATTCATGAGCTAGCACAGCTGGGCCCGAACCAGATAAAATAGCAATTTTTTTGTATTTTTTGTTTAAATCTGACACGTTAGTTCTGAAATTAAATAATTTCAAATTGTTCTTTAATCTATTAGTAAGTTCATTAATAGATAAATCTGCATTAAGAACACATGGATATGTTTCGTGATAGTCAATATGGTCATTAAAACCTAATCTAAAACCTATTTGATGTGATGTACCCAACACATTATTATCATAATTAGTGTGAAAGGCGAGTACATTTATACGATGTTTTTTTATAATTTCAAGCATTGACTTTTTATAGGACGCTGCCAAAAATTCTTCATTTCATGTCGGCATAAATTTAAATGGGTGGTGAACTAGAATTAAATTCGAATTAGTTTCTAAAGCTTTATTTAAAACTGCGGTTGTTAAATCAATTGCGACAACAACGCCAGTTATTTTTTCACTTAAATTAAACTTAACGCTAAATCCTGATGGATCTCAAATTTCCGCTGCTTCCAATGGGTAGTTATTAAGTAAATATTGAGTAATTTTTTTTAATTGCATTATTTAAAGAAATCCTTCAAATGTCTGCCTTTACGAGTTGAATTCTTTAGTTTACGTAAAATTTTATTTTCAATTTGGCGAATACGTTCTTTAGAAACACCACGTTCTTTTGCTAATTCTTCAAGAGGTGTTATTTGATATTTTTCGCCATTTTCATCAGCCCCAACACCATATCGTTTACAAATTAAAACGTATTCGTCGCGGTCAAGGGTATCTGTTAAAATTTCATTTAAAACATCGACTAATTCTTCTTGTGAAGCAAAATCAGTAGGACTAACAACACTTTCATCTTTTACGAAGTCTGAAAATGCTGAATCATTTTCTTTTCCGATTTGTTTATCCAATGAAATAGGATCAATGTTTATTTTACGAATATATCTAACTTTTTCAGCTGTATATCCATTACCAAATTTTTCTGCTATTTCTTCATCGGTTGGTTCCGTTCCGTTTTCTTGGTGTAGTTCACGTTCAATTTTGGTTATTTTGTTAATTGTTTCAACCATGTGAACCGGCACCCGAATAGTACGTGCCTGATCAGCAACAGCACGTGTAATAGCTTGACGAATTCATCAAGTTGCATATGTTGAAAACTTGAACCCCTTCGAAACATTGTATTTTTGCACTGCTTTAACTATTCCGGAGTTGCCTTCCGAAATAAGGTCAATAAAGCTTAATCCACGGTTTTTGTATTTTTTAGCATTATTAATAACAAGACGTAAATTACGCTTAATTAGTTTATCGCGTGCACGTTTGCCTTTAAATCCACCTTTTTCCATTTCACGAGCAAGAGCCTCCTCTTCCTCTTTGTTCAACAATTTCCCGTATTTACCGATTCAACGCATGTATCATTTAACAATATCATTCGTTTCGGTTAGTTTATTACGCAAATCATGAGCAGAAATATTATCTTCCTCTTTAGATAAATCAATTTCTTCATCTTCGAAAGTTTCGATTTCTAAATCGTCGTCAGTTATGTCTTTAGATTTTTTTCTGGCGTCTTTTTTGGCATTTTTACGATTTTTCTTTTCGACTATCTCTTCTTCTTCCTCTTCAGCATAGCTAGAATCATCGGAGTATTCATAATCGTCATCGTAAGTGAATTCTTGAGTGTATTCATCATCAAATTCATCAATATCGATTGCTCCATCAAGCTCATTATCATGTCCAAAATCTTCTTCTTCAACAAGTATACGCTTTTTAAATGTGTCTTCTTCGTTGACTATTTCTTCCACTTCTTCATCAGTGATATCTTCCATTTCATCGGTGATGTCTGATTCTCCAACTTCTAAATCATCTCCCTCATCAACTTCATCTGAAATTAGATTCATTTCATGAAGATTTTCTAACATTTCGTCCATTTGTTCGTCAGGTATCTCTACTTTGATTTGGTCTAAATATTCAAAAATATCAGCTTGAGATAACTTTTCGCGATTTTGTTTTTTGGCATGCTTTTGCACTAATTTAATTACTGCTTCCAGTTCTTTGTTCATTGTCGCCATTATTTTTTCCTCCTATTTATTCTTAGCATGTTTTGAGTCATTTGCTCAAACATTGCTGGGTTTGAGGCAATAAGCCTACTGGTTTTGGGGTCTTGTACGAACGCAATATATTTATCATCGTTTTCTTTTAATGCGTTTTCGTAAATCATTTCAAAATTCATTGATAACTTTTCTTTATCTCCGAGATAATTTTTGAAATCTTGTTTTACTGCTTCAAATTCAGATTTTAATTCTCCGTTATTAGTTATCATTTCTTCAATTCATTTTTTATTAGATTGAGTTAATTCACCATTTTCTAGAATGTTTTGTATTTGCTCTTTATAGTCATCAAAAACATTGAAATTCATCTGATCTTCTTTATTTTTTTCTAAATAAAACTTAATTAGGTCAGGGAAATCAAGAATTAAATAAAATAGTCTATCAATCCAGCTTAATGTGGGTAATTTGTGTTTTTTAACAATGTTAACAGGTGATGAAATTCCATTGTGAGGAATTAGATTAATATCATATGGGTCCTCAGGCAAATCCGGTACATAATCAGGAACTTGGTACATATTCATGAATGTTGCTGTATCTATTTGCGAATTATTTAAATAAGAATCATCAGGTATTGAATATTCATTAGATTCCTGCAAATTACCTTTGAAAATAATTTTATATTTAAAGTCATTGTAAATTTTTTCAGAATAGAAATCTCTTACGTTTGACTCTGAATATTCAATATATTTCGAAAAATAAGATACAAAATTTTGAATATTATTAAGTCTATTATCACCACCGGCGATTAATAAAAATTGATTTTTACCATTTTCATAAATATAATCTAACGAATCTACTGAATCATTGATAAGGTTATTTAAATATTCGGAACCATATTTTTTGAGTATTTCATCAGGATCGAGTCTGGTTTTGTTTTTAACTACTTTCGCGTGAATATTTTTAGATAGTAAATAAGATAATGATTTTAGGGTTGCGTGTTGTCCGGCATTATCCCCATCTAAAAACATAATTATAGTTTTATTATTCAATAATTTGAAGTGCTTGTGAGTTAAAGCTGTACCCATCAAAGCAACCGCATTAATAATGCCTGCTTTATGTAGAGCGATTACATCGAAGAAACCTTCTGTAATTATTAATTCTTTTGTTTCAAGAAAATCTTTAGCTTTATAGAAATTGTAAAGAAGTTCAGATTTTTGAAATAAATGAGACTCAACACTGTTTATATATTTTGGTTTAACGTCTTTGTCTAAAGTACGGGCACTAAATCCAACAATTTTTCCATCATCATTTCTGATACCAAACGTAACGCGATTGTTAAATGATGGTTGCAATGATTCTGGATTAATTAAACCTGCTTTAGCAAATAATGTTGGATTTTGTTTGATTTCGCCAGCAAAGAATTCCAAAAAGTTTTCTTTAGAAGCAAAACCAATATCAAAATTCCTTAAAAGATCGTTTGATAAATCCCTTGAGTTATAAAAACTGTTTAATGTAGTATTTTTAAGTCTAGTAAATTCCAGCTTAAAGAATGAATTGACCTTATCTAAAAGATCTAAAACTTCTAAATCAGATTGTGAATATTTCGAGGGTTTTTGATAAAAAATATGTGAATCATAATTAATGCTTGCTTCATCGGCTAGCAGTTTCAAGGTATCGGGATAAGTAAGTTTTTTAAATTTCATCAAAAATGAAATCAAATTTCCGCCAATGCCACAAACAAAACATTTAAACAATTGTTTAGTTTCACTAACATGCATCGAAGGGTTAGAATCATCATGGAAAGGGCATAAACAAACAAAACTTTGACCTGATTTAGACAAAGCAATATATTTATTTATTACCTCAACAATGTCGTAGCGTGATAATATTTCGTCTTGTAATTGCTTAAAATTTGTATTCATATTTAAATGTGATTAATTAATTCGCTAATTTTTACTCTTTTTTGCTCCATGGTGTCTCTGTCGCGAATAGTAACAGATTCATCTTCTAAAGTATCGAAATCAATAGTTACACATTTTGGTGTGCCAATTGCGTCTTGTCTACGGTATCTTTTACCTATAGAAGCAGTTTCATCGTAAACAACACTAATGCCTTTTTCTAGAAGCAGTTCGTAAATTTCAGTTGCCTTATCATTCAATTTTTTAACTAACGGCAAAACAGCAACTTTGTATGGAGCTAGTTCTTTAGAAAAATGCATAACAATTCTTTTTTCGTTTTCCAAATCTTCTTCGTCATATGCTTCAATTAAAATTGCAAACATAAGTCTATCTAGACCCATAGATGGTTCAATTACGTAGGGGATATATTTTTCATTAGTGGTTGGTTCTAAATATTCCAAACTTTCGCCAGTAGCATTTTGGTGGGCGGTTAAGTCATAATTTGTACGGTTAGCAATACCTAATAACTCACCTCAACCAAATGGAAATAAATATTCAATATCGCTGGTTGCTGATGAATAATGTGACAATTCTTTAGGGTCATGAGCTCTTAATCTTGTATTTTGCTCACTTAATCCTAATTTTCTAATAAATTTAATCGATTTATTGATGTAATAATCAAAAATCTCGTCAGCTTGTGAGGGGTGACAAAAAACTTCTAATTCCATTTGTTCAAATTCTCTAGTACGGAAAATGAAATTACCTGGTGTAACCTCATTTCTGAAACTTTTACCAACTTGACCAATTCCCATTGGCATTTTTGCTCTCATTGAACGTTGGACATTCTTAAAATTAACCATAATACCTTGAGTAGTTTCGGGACGAAGATAAATCTTGCTTTTTGTTTCTTCTGTAACACCTTGTTTTGTTTCGAACATCAAATTAAATTTTCTGATGTCGCTTCATTCGCATTTATCGCCTTCATATTTGGTAACGTTTTTAACTAAAAATTCTTTCATTTCGTCGAAACTCAATGTTTCAGCAACTATATTAGGATTAAATTCTTCAATTAATTTATCGGCTCTATATCTTTTACCATTTACTTTATTTTCAATTAAGGGATCATTAAAATTGACAACATGGCCCGAAGTTACTCAAACCTGCGGATTCATCAAAATCTTTGAATCTAATAAATAATTATTTTTTTCGCTTTGAACAAAATATTGTTTTCATACTACTTCAATATTATCTTTTAATGTAGCTCCCAACGGACCATAGTCTCATGTATTTGCTAATCCGCCATAAATTTCACTTCCTTGAAAAACAAAACCAGAGGCTTTAAGATGGTTAATTAGAGTAGTTATGTTTTTGTCTTTGTTTAACATATTTATTTCCTCATTTCATATCATAAAATTTATTCATTGACTATTTAAATCAATGAATTAAAATTTGACAATTATTTAAAATAAAGCTGTCTTTGTAATGATTTCGAATAATCTTAATCCAATTACTACAACGAATGCTAAAAGAATAATTATTGCAATCACTAACAATGTTGTCGCAAATTTGTTTTTCGCTGGTAAATTGTATTTAGTTGCTTTAATTTCTTGCTCGTAAGGAATTAGTAATTCTTCTGTTTCATAAATGTCAACTTTTGATTCTAGGTTTTCATGCTCAACTATTACATCGTCATTTGACATTTTTTCGTATTCGCTGCTTGCATCAACAACTTCAACATTAATTGGTTCAGATGTTTGTTGATCTGAGACTGATGCCGGTTCGACTTTTTCGGTTTCAACTTTTTCAGTTGCCACAACTAGTTCGGGTTCTTGCGCTGGTTCAAAATTTTCTTTTTGAGGTGCAACGACTAAATCTTGAGCTGTTGTATTTGAAGTTATAACCGCATATTTGTATTCATTTTTTGGTACAAAAATAATAAATTTATCATCTAACAATACATTTGATGTTTCTCAAGCTATAGAAACATTTTCACTAGAATTTTCAGGTTTGTAAAACGCTTGATTATCAGTGGTATCCTTAGCGGTATAGTCGATACATAGTTTTGATAAAAGTTGTTTAAACTCTACATTTAATTCTTCATGTACTTTAATTGTTTCCTTAACATGTATGTATGCCTTAATTGTTACCAAATCTTGTAACAAATCATCTATGTCATCAAAATTATGTTTTACACGAAAGTAGTCAGTTTGACTAACTTGTTGATGAGTTATTATTGCGTTGATGGTTTTTACCTTTTCAACATATTTTTTTAATGAATTAATTAGTTCATCTTGATCTAAATTGACATAGTATTCTAAGTCAATAATTTTTTTATTTGCTTGATTCATAATATTTCCTTTACTAATTTTAATTCAACTACAACGGGTATGCAATTCGCATTTTTACAACCAAAAACCCATATAATAATTGATATTAGAATTATATACTAAATATATAAATATCAATAATCTTTGTTATAATGCGAATTATATTGAATTTAAGAGCGATTCGAAAAAAATCATAACGGCAGATTTTTTTTAAAAAAAATATGCGTTTATTTTATTATTTTGCAGTAAATTTAAATATTAATTTATAATTGTAATATGAATAAAAAAGGTGATATATTATTTGGGAAAATAATACATATTTGTATTGATGGATTGACGGTCTTCACAAACAAAAAATATGTATTCGAAATTCCTAAAAAAAATGTAACTGATTGAGCTTGGAAAAACTTGTTCAATGAGTTTAAAATAAGAGATAAAGTTAACTTTATCGTAGAGGAAATAGACAACGAAAACAAAACTGGAATTGGAAATTTTAAGGCAAACCACAGTTATTTTGCTCGCTCACCATTTGTTGAAGAATTAAAGGAAACAAAACACGGTTTTAAAAACTTAAAAAAATCTATTGATGCTGAAGTTAATGTTTGAGATATGCAAAATAACCGGAGTTAACAATGTCTAAATTAACACTAAAAGCTTTCAATTACCACCCCGATTTCAATAATGAAAGCCTTATTGAAAAAGCAACAGGAATTATCCGAGGGATTAAATTAAAGACTATAGTCGGCTTCGAAAATTTTGGTTTTCATGAACTAGCTTTAAACTTTGGTCAATTCAATTTAAATGAAATTACTAATTTTGCTGAAAGAATAATCAAACAAAATACCAAAAATATAATCATATTTACCGATTCCAGAACGCGGGATAATATCAACGCTGCAATGGATTTCGTTTATTTTTATGACCTTCTAGGTGATAATAAAATCAAATATGAAATTATAAATTGCGATGAAAACTATACTAATTGATTCGACAAATATGAATATTTTAAAAGAACTTACTGCTTTGAAAAAACAAGTTTCATTTTTACCAAACTCAATATTTTTACTGATTCATTCGTAGAATTCATCAAAGTATTTTTAAATTATATACAATTAAAAAACGGTTATTATAGGACACTTGAACGCTGTTTTATAATTGGAAAACAATACCTTGAAGACCAGTTAAATTTCATTGAAACTATTGAAGAAAATAGACTTATAAGTCCAAATATTTTAGACGAAAGATTTTCTTTTTTTAGTGAGATAAACTTACTTTTAATGCATATGAATGGCATAAATATTAATAATGTATTAGATGGTTATACATCCGCCTCAATCGATTTTACCAGTGAAGACATAAAAAATAATTTAGCCTTCCAATATGGGTATATAAACAGTGTTCTTAAACATGAAAAAAAGCAGAATATTTTAATCGGCGGTAACCAAGGCCTCAATAAAATCTTATTAATTCAAGCTAGATTGA
This sequence comes from Mycoplasma zalophidermidis, assembly GCF_024742155.1. NCBI lineage: Bacteria > Bacillati > Mycoplasmatota > Mollicutes > Mycoplasmatales > Mycoplasmataceae > Mycoplasma > Mycoplasma zalophidermidis. The sequence continues at coordinate 44,700 of NZ_JANSFS010000004.1, forward strand.
GTAACGAAAATATACAAAAACACAACAATCTTACAAATACCATGTGCTTTCCTGAAGATATTTATACATACGCACCGTACACGATTGGTATGAATCATAGATTTTTCGCTTCCTATATTACTTTTTACCAAGAAAAAACCGATTTCAGAATTACGCCCGAACTGAATGAGAGTGACGGAATTCCAGCATTTAAACAAAATAGGTTAAGTGACGCGAATAAATTAATAACAGATGGAGTTTTGACAACATTGTCGCACATCGCTAATATCCCTTTATGTCAGATAATACTTAATAATAATTCAGAAGGTGTCTTAGGAGCATATGTTTGTTTCATTTACTGATCACAAATTTATGAATCATATTTAAATAAATCTAACCCGTTTGTGGTTTAAAAGGAGTATATATGAAAACTATAGAATTGAATGTATCGAAAGCTATCGATTCAAAAGAATTTAATGAATACCAAGAAAGAGTATCTAAAATTCACAATGCAATTAAAACTAAAACAGTTATTGAAAAAGATTGATTAGGCTGAATTGACTTGCCCAAGAAACTCAAAGATGAAGAATATGAAAAAATGCAAAACATAGCTAAACGTTGAATTAATTCAAATATTGAGGTTGTAGTAGTTATTGGAATTGGTGGTTCGTATTTAGGCGCTAAAGCAGGATATGAATTTATTTATGGGCCTTATTCAAATAAAAAACCTAAAATGGAACTTCTTTTTACTGGCAACTGTGTAAGCGCCGAAAGTTTAGTTTCACAATTACAGTATGTTGAAAATAGACGTTTTGCTATTAATGTAATCTCAAAAAGTGGTAAAACTCTTGAAACATCAATAGCTTTCAGAGAATTTAGAAAATTATTGGAACTTAAAGTTGGTTCAATCAAAGCAAAAGATTTAATTGTTGCTACCACCGATAAATCAAAGGGTATTCTTTATGATTTAGCAACATCAAAAGGTTATGATAAATTAATTATCCCCGATGATGTTGGTGGTCGTTTTAGTGTTTTGAGTCCTGTCGGATTATTCCCATTCATCTGTGCGGGACTAAACACAGAATCTTTACTATTAGGCGCTCAACAGGCTCTAAAAAATAATTCTAGTGAAGAAATTGTTAAAAACGATGCTTACAAATACGCTGTTACAAGACATTATTTATCTAAAAACTATTCATTAGAGTTGCTTGTTAGTTATGAACCAAAATTACAATACTTTCAAGAGTGATGAAAACAACTATTTGCTGAAAGCGAAGGCAAAAACGGTAGAGGACTGTTCCCTGCGAGTTCGCAATTTTCAACAGATTTGCACTCAATTGGTCAATTTATACAAGATGGCAATAAAGTTTTATTTGAAACTTCTCTGTTTTTAAAAAATCCAAATACAAACTTCAAAATTTCAAAGGATTCAGAAAACTTAGATAAAATCTCATATCTAGATGGCAAAGAAGTGCACAAAGTAAATTGAGCAATCTTTGAAGCAACATTGGGCGCTCACCATCAGACTGCAAAAATACCAAATATTATTATTGAATATGATAAAACTGATGAGTTTACGCTGGGTTATTTATTCCAATTCTTTATGATTGCTTTAACAATGTCAGCTTATTTATTAGGCGTAAATCCATTTAATCAACCTGGTGTTGAAGTTTATAAAACCAACATGATCAAAACATTATCAGAAATTTAAAAAGCGGCAACGCTTTTTTTATTTGCCACTTTTTTCTTGAATAAATTTATTGAAATATGTGCGATAACCGAATTTTAATGTAATCATGACGCAAATCGATACTGAAGCTAATATTTCCAGCATAATTGCTATTTGATACATAATTGTGTTTGAAGGATTAGCACCCAAAAGAATTTGACCAGTCGCCATACCAGGTAAGAAGATTATTCGCATTCCTAGCATGGAGTTGATTGTTGGTATAATTGCTGAATCAAAAAGTTTTTAACAGTATTGCTTTAAAAGCAGCTTTAGGAGTTGCTCCGAGCATTAATTTTACTTCAATTTCTTCTCTTTTTTCGTTCATTTGTTCAACCAATACTTTAATTCCAAGAGAAATACCGTTCATTGAATTACCGACCAGCATACCCGCCAATGGAATTACATACTGAGGGTTATATCAAACTGGGATACCAACGACAACAAATACAAAATAGAATATTACAGCGAGGCTACATGACATCATGGCAATATCTGTAATTAATTTAAGTTTTTTTAGACATTTTATTTTTAAAATGTCTAAAATTGCAAAAAAATTTCATAACTAATAAAAAAGCGATTGTAATAAATGGATTTTGATTATCAATAATATAGCCAAGAGCATATCCCATGATAAATAGTTGAACGCTAATTCTTATAGTCGCAATTAAAATATCATTAGTTCATTTTAATACAATCATTAAAACAATAGCAATAACAGCCGCAAGATAAAGATATACAAAAAGCAATCTTATGTAACTTACATTATGGATACTATTCATGATCTAACTCCTTAATTTTACCTTCATATATATGCGTTAATGTTTGGACATATTTAGTAGCAACTTCAGGAGTGTGAATTACCATTATTATAGTTTTTTTAGTTTCTTTAGTAAATATTGACAATAAATTTAAAATTAAATCTTCAGTGTCTTCATCTAGCATAGATGAAGGTTCGTCCAAAAGAAAAACTTTCGTACTAACTAATAAAACTCTTGGGAGCAAAAATCTTTGTTTTTCTCCACCCGAAAGACTTTTAGCTTCATCTTCAAGTTTTTATCTAATTTAACATCTGATAATATTTTAGTCATTTCTTCTTTAGTTGGTACTGTTCTAGATAGAAATTGAAATACAATTTTTAGTTATACTCTATTGTTTCTCCTAAAATAATTGGTGATTTGGATATCATACCCACTTCTCTTCTTAAATCTAAAGAAGGAACTAAATCTAGATCGCGTTCATTGCAAATAATGCTACCTGATGTTGGTGAGGTCATCTTATTTCACATCTTCAACAATATTGATTTCCCAGCGCCACTAGGCCCCATAATTACATTGACTTTACCTTTTCAAATTTAAGGTGCTTTATGTCTAAAATATTTTCGTATTTTATGTCATTCAATTCAAAGATTTCGCTTACTAATATTTAAAAAATATAAACAAAGTTTAATCACTCAATGAAATATATTTTTTTACTTATAGCCCTTATAATGAATTTATTTGTAAAACTAATTATTAAATTTAGTAATAAAATAAAAAATAAAACCGAGTGTAATAAATTAATAAACACGGTTTTATTTATAATTTAAAGTAAGGATTGTCTAATCGTAAATACCTTCTTCAAATAATTCATCGAAATCATCACCAGATTCTTCATCCATTAATTTGGCATCAATATCTCATTCTCCATCTTCGTCAATCACTTTATCAATTGTAATATCAACGTTATCTGAGTGAATATTTAAAGATTCCTTAAAATCTTGCTTTATTTCGTTTTCGTTCTTGTTTTCTTTTTTACCCAAAACATCATTTGAATCTCTTTGATCGACAAAAAGATCATCAGTTGGTTTATTTAAATCTTGAACCGTTAATGAATTATGAATTTGTGCCGAAGATGAAAGTAATAGTTTCTTATAGAAATTGAGATTCTCATTATCATTAACCCTTAATTCATTGGGCTGTTGAACATCCTCTATATCGGAAATTTGTTCCAATTCTTCTTTATTAACTGAATTTTCAATTGTTTTTTCTTGATAATCACTCGTAATTGTTGCTATTTCTACGTTTTCTATGGATGGATAAACATCTAATTTTTGGTCAATATCATCATTAGGAGCATTTATTTCTTCACTGGCTTCATGTAATATTTCTGCACCATTTGAAGTTGTCAATGCTAAAGGATATATATATTCAATATTGTCTAAGGTATCATCTAATTTTTGCTCATTAAGAACTATGTTATTTATTAAATCAGTAATTTCTTGCTTGATGTACTCTCAATTTAATCTGTCTAGTTTGAACAATTTGTAGTTTTTCGCTTCAATAAATTTACATAAATCTTGAAATTCTAAATATTTTTTAGGATTGTTAGCATATTTATAGTCATCAACTACGATTGAAAATATATTTTTGTCATTAGACTTTATTGAAAAATCAACATTTAAAGTACCAAGCGTGTTATTTACATATAATTGAATTCAAGGCTTATTTTCAATACATTTTAATAAATAATCGTGTATTTCATTGAACAAATTACTGTGTTGTGATAAGTCTATTGTATTGGTTCTTGTTTCCTCTAAGTCAATTGATAAAAAATCTTTACGTTCAGCATCTGATAATTCCAAGAATTCTAATCATTTTTTGAATGTATATACATCATCGTTATCGAATGTAACATTAATGTCACTTGAATGAAGTGATTTTATAACAATCATTTTTTCTTTTGCTCTTGATATGGCAACATTCAATGAGTTCTTTCCGCCCGGGCGACCTACATATGTTGAATGTATCTTAGCGTTTGAATCATAACCTAGAGAAGCGATTACTAAATCAGCCTCATCACCTTGTATATTTTCAATATTCCTTAATAACAATTGATTAGATTTCAATGCATTTTCAATTTCGGGATGAATCTCAAAAATCGTTTTAGTTATCGCCTCTTGCTGTTTAGCGTTAAAACACAATAAAATTATTTTTTTGTATTCTTTTAAGCTCTTAGAAATTAAATCAAGAGCAATTTTTGCTTCAACTGCATTTTGGTTATCTATTCATTCACCACTGGCCTCGATTACTTTAATTGGTTTAGATGAAGAATTAACATGCGCCGAATCAATAACATCTAGACTTGATTTATAGAAATGTTTAGAACTAAAAGTCATTAGGGCAGCATGATTTGAACGGTAGTTTTTGTTTAATAAAATGCTGTGAATACCCAAACCTAAAGCATAGTCTAACAATGATTCAGTTATACCGTAAACAGAATCTTCATCGGTGACTCTGATGCCAAATCAATTTGATGGTTTCATTTGTTGGTCATCGCCAGCTAAAACCTTAGTTTTCGCTAGGTATAATACTGGCAGTCCTTTTTCAATAAAAATTTGGCTTGACTCGTCTAACACTGCATAGTCAAATTCTTCTTTATTTCATGCAGATAAGTCGGCTTCAGGAGTGACAATAATTACAGGGAATAATTTTTTAATCAAGTTAGAAAATCTATTAACAAATTTATATGGTTCCGTTTTCCCTAATCTTATAGTTAGTGCAAATTCACCATAATCTTCTTTTTCTTCATCACTCAAATTTTCAACACGATCAATAATCAATTTAGCAATATATTTTTTTAGCTCGTTTTGATCACTAACCTCGGGCTTGTCTTTAGGTGGTAAAATTGCAAGTAACGATGTTATGAAATTGAAATGATCTAAATCCATATCTTTGCTGATATCTTTTAATTCGTTAATGTTAATATTTGTATTATTAAATTCTTCAAAAATCTTCTCTGCTTTTTTTATTGCATCTTTTCTTTTGCGCGATCAGAATTTTCAACAAAGTTTATTGTTCTTAAGCATTCATTTTTCAATTTGTTTAACACTATCAAACTTACATTCATTTGGATATTTAAAAAATGAAGTGTCTGGAAGATTCAAGAGAACCTCTCATCGTTTGATATTTAAATCACCCATATATTTATTCAAAGTTGGCAATATTTTTGCCACTTCACCAAATCTTATATCTTGAGAAAAATTTGCGATGTTTTTGATATATCTAAGTTCCTTTTTACTTAGAACTCTCAATGCTTTTAGATTACTTACTGAATCAAATTGTTCAATATAATCAATATATTCTTTCAGGGGTTTGAAAAAGGATTTTTTGCTCATTTCGGCTGAATTAAGCATAAATAAACAAAATGGTTTTAACATTCCCATACGATTACGGATTACTTCAAGAGCAGCTTTCTTTTGCGAACAAACTACTGCAGTTTTACCATAAACCAGAATGTTAGTTAGCAAGTTAACAATTGTTTGCGACTTACCAGTTCCCGGAGGACCTCAAATTACAGTGTTTTGTTGCAATGAGGATGCTATAGCTTTATCTTGACTAAAGTTAGTTGGTGTAATTTTAAAAATACTGCTACGAGGATTGAAAATTAAATTATCAACCGCTTTAGTGTAATTAGATTTTTTGAATTCTATTTTAATAATTTTTCCAACATCATCATTTTTGATTATTTCCATCATCCGATTTCTTATATAACCGCCGGCGGGTTGAAATAGACCCAAGACAACACCAGGGCAAAATTCAAGAGATTCGTTCAAGACATTTTCTGGACTTAATTTTTCAAATTCTCCAAAAATATCCGGTATGTGAGGGTAAATGTTTTCTCATTCGGATTTAACAAAATCAATAAGATCCTTGATTGTTAAGTCAGAAATATTCATACTGGTGTCTAAATCAAAGTTAGCATTATTCAATAAGAATAGCAGTTTTTCATTTGGTTTAATATCTGAATTAGAATAAAGTTTTGGACGAGCATTTTCAATTATTACATAAGCTTCCTTCAAAAATAATGGCCCGTAAATTGATTTTCCATCAATATTTACTTTTATATACATGAAACCCAAATGAATTGGTCAAATATTAGTTTGTTCGTTAATTTCCTTGGCTCTATTCAAAAACATTTTTCATTTTATTGATTGTTTTTGAAATTGCATTTGCAATTCTTCAGTTATTTTTTTAATACCAATTTCAAAATCTTTTTTTAATAATCTCAACTTAAAATCAGAGATTGATAAATCAAAATCTTCAATTAGATTTAATGCTTCTTCATAATTTTGCGCTTGACTCAACTGTTGAGATGCAAATTTTAATTTTTCCTCTATGATTTCGATTTTAAATTCTTTTTTGTTTCAAATTTTACGATAAGTTTCTTCACTAAATAATTTATGTAAATCAAAAAAGTAGTTATTATCAACCTTTGTAAAAACCGCCTTATCATTAGGACTAACATCCAATAAATTACTCAAAATTGTTTTATATCTTTTTTCGTTTTCACTAAACATACAGACCCCTTTACATTAGTTATTTAATTATATATATAAATATAAGTTTAATTATTAAATATAATAAAACTTGGAAAACCATAATAAAAATATTTGTCTTTTTATAAGTAAAAAACTAATTATCGTCCGAAAAATATGGAAGTTTTCATATTTTTAATAGTTTAGGCGGTGGAAAACTGCAATCATTATCACTATTCCGTATAATTTAAAATGAATAATTATTTATATTTATATAAGTAAGTTCGAAAATAAATAATTTTAAAAAACAAAAAAATAACAGTAAATTTATGAAAGGTAATTAATATGTCAAAAAAACATGCATTCGGAATTGGGTTAATATTGGCCACAACGACAGTAACAGCATTTTCGGCAATTCTAGCATCTACAACCATTTTAAATAGATTTGATATTAAGAATTTAAATTTTCTTGAAAATAAGGAATATGCGCAAAAAGAAATAAACAAACTTAAAACCAACGATTTGCGTAGCGAAAAATACCGCTATTTTTTACAAATTAACAATATAAATAAGCAAAATTCATTAAAAAAAGCAGAAGAAGAAATTACTAATTTAAAAAACATAAATATGGTTGACAAGAATAATTACATATCTCAGTTGACTATCGATCTCAAAAACCAATCCCAAATAGATAAAGTTGTGTTAGAAGCAAAGAAAAAAAATTCTTCGAATAAATACCGAGTAATGCCAATTAATATGTTAGCAAACTCAATGCCTGTTGTAGGAAGAGGCTCCGAAAATTTTGCTTTTTATATTCCTGATCCCAGCAAAGATTGAGATAAAAAAACTCGTGAGTTTTTAATTAAAGCAAAAGCGGAAATGATTATTAAATATGAATTATTTAAGTATCTAAACACTAACCCGCAAAACATCACTCCCAAACAGAAAGAATTTTATGGTCAATACATTTATATTTCAGCATTTTCTTCTCGATTACTAAATGAGTTATATTCAAAATCAGGGTACCTCAATGAACAAATTACAAATGAAAATGCAATTTGAAAAAGAAATGATGAATTTAAATTTATCGTCGATCAAGTTAAAGATAGTGAGAACACAAATCAATTCAATTATATTAAGAGCATTTCTGAAATTTTGAAATTCTTAAGAGTTATGGATTTTAAGGAAAATAATCCAAAGAAATTCAGTTGACACCCTCGAAAATACGCATCAGTTTTTTATAATAATATTGAATCTGTATTGGGGACAAAACAAAATAAATTAAACCGTCAAAATTACATGTTTCACTATAATCCTTATTTAAGCAAAATAATTTCCGCCGAACAAATAAATAATTTGAACTTAGCAGTCGAGGCAATATTAACATATCTAATTGAAAATCAATATATAGATGAATCTTCACCAGAAGAAGAAATTATTTTTAATACTATCAGAACCATTTTAAGTGAAAAAGACACAAATAATTTAATCAGTATTAAAATTAGAAAAAATCAAAAAACTATAGACAACAATGAAATAACAAAAATTCGTAACCAATTAAATGATAAAGGTTTTGATTTAAGTAAACTTACATCATGATTTAAGAACGTACAAAAAATCTATATTGATTTCCATCAAGAATCAATACAGGAACTAATAGTAAGATCTTACACAGAAGCTGACATGTTATTAACAAATTTTTTAGGTATGGTTTTTTCATTTGGGCCCGATATGGGAGCCATGGAAGTTGTCAGTAAAAGAGAATTGATCAATCTTATTAAAAATATTGAAAAATATCCCTTCGCCAAAAACTTAAACTTGACACGCGAAAATCTAATAAAATTTTTAGCTGATTTTTGAAACATGATGTCAGCTGCAATGTTGAATGAAATAAATTATGACCAACTGATATCAAATATAAAAAATAATAAAATTTTTGATTTTATTGCAAAATATTCTCTATTTACGAAGGATGATGATGATGAAGGACCCTATAAACCTTACCATAGTAAAATACAAATAATCTTAAATGAGTTAAACGCGTTACTAAATGAGTGTGAATCCAAATCTGTAAACAACATATATACTGATAAAAACGAATTACGTAAATTAATAAATGAAATTGAAGCGAATCCAAGTTCTTTCGATATTTTAGATAAGTATCATCAAACATGATCTTCGAAAGAAGAAACTAAATTAAATATCTATGATTTAGAAAATCTGATTAGATTTATCTCGAATGATTTATTGTTGTCACTAAACCCAACACGGTTTTCATACAAATTTTTCAAGATGAAAGAAAGATCTATTAATAACGCTAATGATTTAATTCGAAATAGCATAACAAGTGTTCAAAAAATAATTCTAGAAAACATAAATCACTTTAGCTCATTAGGAAATATAGCTAAACGTGAAAGTATAGAAGACTTAGATTTATCTCGCATAACCTCTTCTTTCCTCGGGAAAATTATCGGAATGCCGATAGATTCTGATAATTCTTATATTGACAGTTTTGAAAAGGAAATTAATGATATTTTAGAATTTTTAGATGAAGAAACCTACTTTAGAAATGTTGCAGATAAATTAAGAATAAAAAAAGATGCGATATTTAAAGAATTAAGAAGTTCTCTTGATTCTAAATATTCACTAGAGTTTTCATTAAGGTTGAAAGCACTTGATAATATAAGCGATGAAGAATTTTTTAAAATACTAAATGAAAAAGGAAGAATAGTGATTGAAGCACTCTCATTAGAATTGCAAGCTAGAAATATACGTAATTTTATCGAACTACATTCTAATTTAAAAAATAACATTAACACTAATCTTTGCACTTTCATTGATTGAGGTAAGGGCCGATTGAGAATTAATTTTAATAACAATGTCTCAGGATATAAATTAATACTCGATGAAGATACTGATAATAAGTTAAATCTCTTGAAAAAAATTGATAGAAATATAACAATACATGAAAACCGTGGGAAAACCGTCATATCTATGGGTCCCGATTTAAACGATAAAGCTCAATCATTTTTATCAAAATTAAATCAAATTTATGTAGAGATATATAAGCACGAATTTAATTTAAATCTCCATCCATATCAAATTAATAATATTTTCCATATAGATAAGATATCGAAATTTGATACCTTAAAAATAGAAAACAAACAATATTGTAAGAGCATACAATCATTAATTTCTACTCAAAAAAGTTTCTACTGAGAATTCTTTGAAAAAATAATACTAACTTCGGAGCCTAGTTTTCACGATAAAATTCAAGCATTCATCCGTGAAATTAATCCTAATAATCACAACGATACAAATTATTGTTTGTTAGAATTTATGTTTTATACTTATCTTGGACATAATTATGATCTCATTTCCTCATTGCTTGAAGAATATTTAACATTTATTAAAAATATTAATATAGATAAAAAACCAGATGAACTAACTAATGAATTTGAATCTTTCAAAAAAACATTTAGTGAAAAGATTGACGATATTATTAATAAATTTAACAAATTAAACCTATAGTGATTAATCATTTTTCGATTTGCTAATTCAATTGTAAAATGAGTATAAAAATAGCAACCATTCAGCGGTTACTATTTTTTTAATCTAGATTATTTTTATTTTTTCTTTTATGATGTATAGAAGCAATAGAACTTAAAACTATTATAACAACATCTATAATTGGCAATACAACAAATGGTATATTTAAATATCTATTTACTTCATCATTATTTATATACTTACTAAATAATCCATTCAAGAAAATACTTACAATAATACCTCCTGCCACAACAATAAATAGCAATACAATTGGTGCTAAAATGAAACTTTTTTGGAATATTGAAAATAAAGCCATAATAAATACTACTATAGTTCAAATGCTAAGCAATACAGACAAAATAGCGCCACAAGCTACTCCAAAATAGTAAATCACAACTTTGCTTGAATTCATCCCGCTATTCATAGGTTCCTGTAATCAATCTGATAATCTTTTAATATTAGAGATAAAACCGGCCATAAACCATTTAATAGATACAAAATACAAAGTAACATTTTCTGAATTTGTTCAATTAAAATAGTTACCTTTATTAATGTTTGCAATTTCTTTTAACTGCATAATAAACAAAAAAACCATTAGCAGCAACATCACAACTGAAAAGTAAATTATTTTACTTAATTTTAATTTTTTCACACTACCTCCGTGTTTTAAGAATTTGTTAATTTCTTTAATTCATTACCATAATTATAAATTCTTTTTTCATATTCTTCAGTATTAAATGGAGGTTTTGTTTGAGTTTGCACCCACAAAACAACCAAATAATTTACTAAAATCTTATGACGCAATAGATGAATATAATTGTAATTTCCATAAGCATTTAGAAATTTTGTTTCTAAATCACCCCTTAAATTACTTGCTTCAATAATATATGCCAATTCAAAATGTTTATCTCCCAGGGTCGAGTATTCCCAGTCAACAAAGAATATTTTGCCATTAGTCTGAATCATATTAAATGGTCATAGGTCATTGTGCAACGGAGTTGTTTTATCCATTTTAGATAGCGTCAAATTCACACAGCGATAATATTCTTCCAAAACAGGAACACTGCGGTTTTTTTGTTTTAATATTCTGCGATATTCTTTTACTCTCGCAGCGTGATTAGATTTAGGAAAACTTAATTTTGAATCATGGATTTGTTTTACTTGTTGAGCAATAAGTTCAATGTTTGAGAAATCAAGTGTTGGTTGTTTACCTTCAATGAATTCTCATTTTATAATATCTAGCTTATTTTCAATAAGTTTAGGAACAAAATTAAATTTACTTAATATGTGGTAATCAATTTTGTGATTGAAGCCATTAAATTGCTTTTCTTGAACAAATTCATCACCGATTCGATAAGAAATGTTGGTATGTCCAGTTGTAATTTCTGTTTTCATAATTCTCCTTTTAAATGGAATTTATTGTATTTTTTGCATTTTATTATAAAATTTAATACATATATTATAAGGAGAGCAAATAATGGACAAAACAAAAATTAGAAATTTTTCAATCATTGCCCATATCGACCACGGCAAAAGTACTTTAGCTGATAGAATTTTGGAACTTACTCAAACAGTTAGCCAACGTGAATTGGAGGAACAAACCCTAGACACAATGGACCTAGAAAGAGAAAGAGGAATTACAATTAAGTTGAACGCGGTACAAATAAAGTACAAAGATTATATTTTCCATCTTATTGACACACCAGGCCATGTCGATTTTACCTATGAAGTCTCACGTTCTTTAGCCGCTACTGAAGGTGCATTATTAATTGTTGATGCAACACAAGGTATTGAAGCACAAACATTAGCCAATGTCTATTTAGCTCTTGAAAATAACTTAACAATTATTCCAATAATAAACAAAATTGACTTACCATCTGCGGACATCGAAAGAACAAAGGCTGAGATTGAAAGAGTAATTGGACTACCAACTGACAATGCAGTTTGTATATCTGCTAAAACCGGATTGAACTGTGAACAAGTACTTGAAGCTATTGAAAAATACATACCTGCACCCTCTGAAGCAGATGATTCAAAACCTTTGAAAGCACTAATTTTCGACTCATATTTTGACGAATATCGTGGAGTTGTAATGTTAGTTAGAATTGTGCAAGGTAAATTAAGGCGTAATGACAAAATTAAATTTATGTCTTCAGGGCGTATTAATCAAGTTTCTGAATTAGGGGTAAAATCACCTCGCGAAGTTAAAAAAGATTATCTAGAAGCTGGTGAGGTTGGATGAGTTGCTGCCACAATTAGAGATGCAAGAGATGTAAGTGTTGGTGATACTATAACCTTAGAAGAAAACCCGGCGGAAAAACCGTTGCCTGGTTACAAAAAGAAACAACCGGTTGTTTTTACGGGATTTTACCCAGTTGACACACGCGATTATATGGAATTAAAAGAAAGTCTAGAGAAAATTGCATTGAGCGATAGTTCTATTTCATGAGAACAAGAAACATCTCGGGCATTAGGTTTTGGATTTAGAGTTGGATTTCTCGGTATGCTGCATATGGAAATACTTCAAGAACGTTTAAATCGTGAATACAATATTGGTGTTATTGCTACATCTCCATCTGTTGAATATAAAGTTTATCGTACTGATGGAACATTAGAAATGGTTTCTAATCCTGCATTTCTACCTGATAGAACATTTATAGATAGAATTGAGGAACCATATATTTATTCAACAATTATCGTACCTGATAGCTATATCGGGAATGTTATGGAACTATGTCAAGGCAAAAGAGGAATCTATCGCGATATGGAATCACTAGATGGTAACAGAAGCAAAATTACTTATGAAATGCCATTAGCTGAAATTGTTGTTGACTTTTTTGACCGATTAAAAAGTTCAACAAAAGGTTACGCCTCATTCGAATATGATTTATTTGGTTATAAAGAAACAGACTTAGTAAAAGTTGATGTTTTATTAAACGGTGACAAGATTGATGCCTTCACAATTATCACACACCGTGACAACGCATATTCAAGAGCTAGAGATCTTTGTCAAAAACTTAAGGATGCTATTCCAAGACAAAACTTTGAAGTACCTGTTCAAGCAGCTATTGGAGGAAAAATTATTGCTAGAGAAACTATTAAAGCTTATCGTAAGGATGTTACAGCTAAACTTTATGGTGGAGACGTCACTCGTCGTCAAAAACTACTAAAGAAACAAAAAGAGGGTAAGAAACGTATGAAAATGCTGGGTTCTGTTGAAGTTCCGCAAGAAGCGTTTCTTAAAATATTGAAAACAAATATCGACAATTAATGGAGTGGTTACGCTCCGTTTTTTATTGGAGTTCCTTAATCAATATATAATAATTAAGATATAATTTAAGTTACTAAAATAAGGAGTAAAATGATACCAACAATATCGATTGATCAACCACTTGATGAATATGAATCATATAAAAATAAACATACGGAAAATGTTGAAAATTTCTTTAAGGAATTAACAGAAAAATCAAACATAGATGTCAACGCGAACCGTGCAACAGCAGATAAGATTTACAAAAAAGAAGAATTAATAAATAAATGAAAAAATAAACTAAGCAAACTATGAATCGCTAAAGTATTTAATATAATATTTATTACTTTGGCCTGTGTGGTATTGGTAGGAACCATATTCACCCTAATTTATAAAGGTATGAATGATAATGAAATTTCCACTGAAAATATACTAATTTGCACAGCCCTAATATTAATTTCTGTATTATTAATCACCGGTTTAAGCGTTATACAAGCATTAGTAATAAAGAAACATATTAATTCAGCCGAATTAACAAAACATAAATTAGAATCAGAGAGAGAAGAACTTATAAATGAGGCCTTTAGTCAAATAAATCCTCTATTAAACCTAATCAGACCGGGTTATAAAATTAAATTATTTAAAAAAACTATGCCAATTTTACAAATGGATCGCCATTTAAATCTTGGTAGATTGCGTTCATTAGCTCAAAACTATGATTTTAAAGGCGATACAAATCACAACCAAATGCATGAAAGAATTCAATCGGGAACAATTTATGGCAACCCTTTCGTTATTTCGTCAAGGTTATTACATGAAATGGGTACTAAAACATACACAGGAACTTTGCTTATTTCATGAACTGAGTATTCTTACGATTCTAACGGGAAGCGTGTTGCTGTACACCGCAGCGAAACACTTGTTGCAAGAGTTATCAAACCTTTCCCTGAATATTGGCACAAAACTTATATTTATATAGGTTCACAAGCTGCCCCAGACCTACATTTCACCAGAAATGCAAATAACATTAATAACGAATCAGATTCGCAAATAGCTAAATACGTCAAAAAATATGATAATGTATTGAAAAAAATTATGAATGACAATCCTAAATTTACTGCCTTGGCTAACACAAAATTTGAAGCTTGTTTTGGTTCCACAGATCGAAACCATGAGCAGCAATTTAGATTATTATTCACTCCTCTTGCTCAGCAAAACATTGTTAAGTTATTAACCGACAAAAAACATGGTTATGGCGATGATATGTATTATGGAAAATACGGAAAGTTAAACCTATTTCAGTTTGACCACTTAACAGGTGAAATTCTAAATGAAGATGTATCATTATTCCGCATGTTTGATTATGATAACATTAAAGAATTATTTATTAAAGTTAACCATGAATACTTCAAAACACTTTACTTTAGTTTTGCTCCTTATTTTTCAATACCAATTTTTCAGCAAACAAAAGCTGTCGAATATATATATAATGATAAAATTGATTACAATTTAAACGAATACGAATACGAACATCAAATATCATATTTACCAAGAGCTGTTTTTGATCACCCAAGTACACAGACTCAATCAATTTTGAAAACAAGTTATGTTTCAGATAACGGAAATGATACAGAACAAGTTAAAGTAGAATCTAGTAGTTTTAAAATTAAACAAAGAGTTGATTATGTATCTGTTAGAGGTGGTGATGGACGCCATCACATGGTTCCCGTACCTTGAGATGAATATATACCAATTTCTAAAGAAACAGATATTCTAATTAAAAAAATACAAAACTATCCAATAGATATTGATGAATACAAAAAAGAAATTTATGAATCAGTAAATAATGGTTCGTTAGGTTTTGATACAAATATCGAAGACAAAGATGTTTTTCTATCATTCGGTTCTATTATCAAAATATTAAATTAATATATAATTTAACCACTAGAAGGAGGACATATGTCAAATCAATTAGACGAAATGGAAGGACCTATTCTTGAACAAGGTCACGATGTTAACGTAATTAACAAAAAATTACCTATAAAAACAGGAGCAGGTTCAGTAATATTTGAAATTATTCTGTGAGTTTTAGGAATCATCCCAGGGCTTATATTCTTGTTTGTAAAAATTAAAGCTAAAAATTATTTAGCACAAGTTGAACAAAAAATTCAACATAATGCTTCGCAAATTGATAACTATTTAGAACAAAGAGTTGTCATTATGACTAACATTGCTTCAATAGTTTCTAAATCAATCGACCTAGATAAAGATGTTATGAAGTCAGTAGCTTTATATCGTTCAGGTATGAAACCAACTGAAGAAAATAGATCAAACTTTGCAAGTTCAATTGACCAAACAATTGGAGCAATTAACGTTCAACTTGAAAATTACCCTGAATTACAAGCACACGGAGCTTTAAGAGATGCGTTGCAACAAAACTCGTACTTACAAAAGGAAATTACTGCTGCCAGAGAAATCTACAATGACTCAGTATATCAATGAAATAGATCAGTAAATGAATGGCCTGCTAAAATGATTGTTGCATCGAGAAATAACTACACAACGAGAATTCCTTTTATTGCTAGTGCTCAAACTAAAGCGGATGCTAGAAAAGACTTCTTCGCTTAATTTAAGCAAACAAAAATGAGCAATTTAAATTTTGCTCATTTTTTTATTGATTTTCCAAATGCTCTATTTCTGACATAATTTTACCAACTCCACCATTTTTGTAATCATGATTTGATACAAAATCTGCAATTCTTTTAATTTCATCCATCGAATTAGCAACAGCCATTAAATATCCTATTTCGGGTTTAGCTGTTACGTCATTTCCTGAATCGCCAATGTGCATGGCAGTTTTAATGTCTAGCCCCAATAATTTACAAATATACTGTGCCGCCTTCCCTTTGGTTGCTGATTTATGGGTAATCTCAATAGAGTATCCTTTTGAAACAAGATGAAAACTTAATGAAGGGTACTTATTTCTTCATTTTTCGAGTTGTAAAGCCATCACATCTCTTTCAAGTCCAAATACTAAATACTTAAACACTTCCTCTTCGTATGGAATTTTGTCATAGTTTAATCTGGGAATTTGCGACGCTCATGAACGGATGAACAATGGGTTGTTGTTACTTGAACAATATAAATATTCAGTATCGTTAACAAAAATGAATAAACCCAGTTTTTGAAACTCACTCATTATCTTTTGTTTGTCGTCGGCGCCAATTGTTGCTTTTCAAACAGTTTTACCTTTATTATCGATAATTTGAGCTCCAACTGAACATATAGTAAAAGGAGCATTAATTTTCTTCATTAATTCTCTCAAAAATTTATTATTTTTTCTGCCGGTTGAAACAATAACGGGTTTATAATTGTTTATTTTTTTAGCGACAGAGATATTAAAATCAGAGGCCGGATAATTCGCATCAGGTTGATCAAAAAAAGTACCATCTAAATCTAAAAAATAGGCGCATGGATTAATATCTTTGTTTATTTTCATTTAATTATTATAAACCATATTTTAATAATGATTTATAACTAGTTTACTAAGTCTATTTATTTTTCCTAAAATACTGTAATATGTGTATTTATGAAAAAAATTACAATCCTATAATAAAACTAACAACAAAAACATTAATTTATGTCTTCTTAATTATTTAAATTAAAAATAAAACTTTACTATTTGTCGTGGTAAAATTTAGCAACTTAATATTAATATAGATAGGAGAATAATATGAGCAATAAATACGATAAATATATTTCGAATTATTTTCATAAAACAGAAAAAATAATCGAAAAATACAATCCGAATAACATTATTCGTATGCAATTTTTCCAACGTAGAGATAATGTTCTTTTAGGTGGTATGGACGAAGTGCTAGAACTACTGAAAAATAACACAGATACGTCAAAATACACAATTAAATATCTCCCAGAAGGATCAATAGTGAATAATCTTGAGATTGTACTTGAACTAGTTGGAAATTATCAACTTTTCGGTAAATATGAAGGGATGATAGATGGAATTTTAACTCGTTCTTCGACACTTGCAACAAACATGCGTAATTGCGTATTGGCTGCAAAAGGTAAAGACGTAATATTTATGGGGGATCGCGCAGACCACTGAATGATGCAAGAAATTGATGGCAAGGCTGCGTATCTAGCCGGCTGCACGTCTATGTCAACAGAAGCTCAAAATGTTGTGGACTCTCAAAATGTATTCGGTTCGGTTCCTCATTGCTTAATTCAAAATTTTGCTGGCGATACCAGTGCTGCTATGAAAGCATATTCTGAAATGTTTCCAGAAGATAAAATTATTTCTTTGGTTGATTATCACAACAATGTTATACGCGAAGCACTTGATTCATATAAAACAATAGGAAAACACCTGTGAGGCGTAAGAATAGATACTTCAAAAAACATGAAGGACCATATGTTTGACAACGAACCTGACAATCCAGAATTTTATGGAGTCAACCCTGAACAAATTAAGAGATTGAGAATAGCTCTAGACCAAGCTGGTGCTAAACACGTTAAAATTGTTGTATCAAGTGGTTTCAACGCTGAAAAAATCACTAAGTTCGAAGCAGAAAATGCACCAGTAGATGCTTACGGTGTTGGTCAAAGCATTTTTAGACCATATGCTTCATTCTCAGCTGATGCAACTATGTTAAACAATCACAGAGAAGCTAAAGAAGGTCGCGGATATAGAAATAATAATAAATTAATTAAATTCAAAGGACAAAATTAATGATTAATTATCCTAAAGCGCTGATTGTGTGGCTTAGTATAATCGCCTTAAATCTCGCCCTATTGATATTTGGTTACATAATTGGTTCGTTTAATACAGCAATTATCTTAAGCAAAAAATTAAGAAACGATGATGTTAGAAATCACTTTTCGCAAAATGCCGGGGCAACCAATTCATTAAGAACTTATGGCAAAAAATTTGCATTAATTGTTTTTATTATCGACTTTATGAAAGTTTTAATCCCAAGCTTAATTTTCGCGACCCTACAAAACCATCTTTTTCGTGATTTTTCTGCAACACATTGAATGAGTCCGCAGTCAATTGGCTTAGGAGTAATTTTGGGTCACTGCTTCCCAATTTTCTTTAAATTCAAAGGTGGCAAAGGTGTCGCTTGCTCTTCTGCTTTCATCTTAAGTATTAACCCAGTTTTATGATTGATTGCCTTCGTTGTATTTTTTGCAACTGTTATCATTTCTAGAAAAGTTTCATTAGGTTCATTATTGACTGCCGGTATTATTGCTCCATTGGTTTTTATTCCATGATTCAGTCAGGGAATAACTGGTTATTGATTGAATTTTATTAATTTATCAAATTGCATTTCCCCTCAATGTTTACAACCTTATTGATTTGTATCAGCCGTATATTTCCTAATCGCTTCCATCTTAATTATTTATCTTCACAGAAGTAATATAAAAAGACTTATTAGTGGCACTGAATCACAACTTCAATTAAAAAAATAATCAACACTTTAAACATTTTTTTTAGTGTTGATTTTTATTTTTATAAGCAAAAACTGTTTTTATATTAAAATAGATACATATATTTAATAGTAATTAATTAGGAGATAACAATGATTAACGTAAATACATTTAAAGGTGGAATTACATTTGAAGACGAAGGTGAAATCTTTGTCGTTGTAGAAGCACAGCATTCAAAACAAGGACGTGGTCAAGCAAACGTTAAAGCAAAAGTCAAAAACTTAAGAACTGGAGCAATTACCATCAAATCTTACACTGGTGGAACAATGATTAAAAAAGCCCATATTGACAAACGTCCAATGAATTACCTATATTCAGACGGGGAAAACTTAATTTTAATGGATAACGAAACATATGAACAAGTAGAAATTCCATTGAGTCACGTTGAGTGAGAAATCAACTTTTTAAAAGAAGGGTCTTCAGTAAAAATTAGAAAATTTGAGGAAGAAATCCTTGACATCGAACTAGAATCATCAGTTACCTTAGAAGTAATTGAGGCACCAGACGCTGTAAAAGGAAATACAACGACAAACCCACAAAAAAGAGTTAAGGTTGAAACAGGTTTTGAATTAGACACTCCAATGTTTATTAAACAAGGCGATTTTATTTCTATCTCAACAGAAACTGGTAAATACCTAGGCAAAGGAAATAAATAATGAATTTTATAACCGTTTCTTTAGGATTAGGGCAAAGTTACTCTGTATCAGAAGAAACATTGCAACAACTAATTCAACAATGTGCTGACGATATAAATTTTTTGAAATTAGACGGGTCTCCAAGAATTATATTCAATAAAGACTTCTCTAATGCTTCTTTTATTATTGACATTAAGATTAAAAGAAACAAAAATTTAGGCGAGATTATTGAACAATTTTCAAAGGAATTTCAAACTCGTTTTGAAAGTTTAATAGATATAAAACCACAAAATCTAAGAGTGTGTTTTACAGGTAATTACTAATTACAACCAACCACTCAATGTGGTTGGCTTTATTTTTAGGGGGATTATGAAAAAAAGAAACAAAGTTATATTGGGAATGTCTGGTGGTGTTGATTCTTCGGTTGCGGCAAAGTTATTACTTGATCAAGGTTACGCTGTTGAAGGTTTATTTATGAGGAATTGAGATTCTTTTGTAAACAATGATTTTTTGGGAAATGAAAATATTTCGAAAGATATATGTCCTCAGGAACAAGATTTTCAAGATGCATTAAAAGTTGCTGATAAACTAGGTATAAAACTGCATAGAGTTGATTTTGTTCGCGAATATTGAGACAATGTGTTCGAAAATTTTATCGAAGAATACAAAAAAGGGCGTACACCAAATCCAGATATTTTATGTAACAAATTTATTAAATTTAAAGCTTTTGCGGACTATGCATTCAATGTACTAAAAGCCGATTTTATTGCGATGGGGCATTATGCAAAGGTTGAAAATGGACATTTATTTAGGGCCAAAGACAAAAATAAAGACCAAACATATTTTTTGGCTCAACTTACTAATCAACAACTATCAAAAGTGTTGATGCCACTAGCCGACTTCGAGAAATTACAAATTCGTGAAATAGCAACCGAACTTGGTTTAGCAACCGCTAATAAAAAAGATTCGACAGGAATATGTTTTATTGGGGAACGAAATTTCACCATGTTCCTTCAAAACTATATACCGGCACAGCCTGGAAATATAGTTGAAATCAAAACTAATAAAGTGGTGGGCAGACATGATGGATGTTATTATTACACACTAGGTCAACGTAAAGGACTAAATCTTGGTGGAATGACCGAACCACACTATGTATGTGGTCATAATGTTAAAGAAAATATTTTGTATGTGGCTCCAGCCAGTGACATCTCATATTTAGAATCAGATTCACTATTAGCAAGCGGACTTACACTTAACAATGAAGAATATAATCCATTAAATTTAACTGCCAAATTCAGATATAGACAACAAGATATTCCGGTATCTATTGAATTATTACCCAATAAAGAAATAAAAGTTTTTTACCCTTCCAAATCTCAAGCAGTCACCCCTGGTCAACAAGTTGTTATTTATGATGGCGATAAATGTTTGGGTGGAGCAACAATTGAAAAAATTTATTTAAATAATATTGAAAAAAACTACGTATAGGAGAAATCATGAACTCAAAAGAAATAAGACAAAAATGACTAAAATTCTTTGAATCAAAGGATCATTTAATTGTTGAAAGTAAAAGTTTAATTCCTGTCAACGACCCGTCTCTTTTATGAATTAACTCAGGAGTAGCTACGCTTAAAGATTATTTCAGTGGTAAAAAAATACCACCAAAAAAACGTTTAACAAACTCTCAAAAAGCAATCAGAACAAATGACATCGAGAATGTTGGCGTAACATCTAGACATCATACATTTTTTGAAATGTTAGGTAACTTCAGTATTGGAGATTATTTCAAAAAAGAAGCAATTGAATATGCTTATGAATTTTTAACAAAAGAACTTAAATTATCTTTAGAAAATCTATATTTTACATATTTTGAAGAAGATTTAGAAACTAGAGATAAATGGCTTTCTCTTGGTATTAAACCGTCACACCTAATCAAAGGGACAAGAGATACTAACTTTTGAGATGTTGGATCTGGGCCTTGTGGGCCTTGTACCGAAATTTTTTATGACCGCGGACCAAAATATGATCAAAGAGGCATTGAATTGCTTCAACAAGACATTGAAAATGACAGATATATAGAAATTTGAAATGTTGTTTTTAGTCAATTCAATAACGAGGGCGATAATAAATATACTGAATTAGCACAGAAAAATATTGATACTGGTGCCGGTTTTGAGCGTATAGTTTCAATTATGCAAGATGCCCCTACAAACTATGATTCTGATTTATTTTTAAATATTATTCACGAAATAGAAAAATATACAAAATACCGTTATGATATAAACAACTATTTCACAAAAGAACAAGAACAACGCGAAATTAATACTTGTTTCAAAATAATTGCAGACCACATTAGAACAGTTGCAAACGCATTAGCTGATGGAGAAGGTGTTTCTAACGTTGGAAGAGGTTATATTATCAGAAGATTGATTAGAAGATCTATATATAAAGGAATGCAATTAGGCATTAAAGGAATATTTTTAAATAAATTAGTACCCGTTGTACGAGAATCACTGCCTTTTGTTTATGATGTAAATCCAGTAATGAAAGCAATTAAAGATGAAGAAGAAATTTTTGCTAAAACTATTGAAAATGGGAAGTCATTGTTGGAAAATTACATAGAAAAAGGTATAAAAACTTTTGATGGTGGTATCGCTTTTAATTTATTAGAAACATACGGTTTTCCAATTGAATTAACCGTAGAAATACTGGCGAATAAAGGGATAACCGTTGATATGGATGCTTTTGCTAAAGCAAAAGAAAAACACGCTGAGGCGAGTCGTGGAAATAAATTAAACGGTATGGAAAAAGCTATAAATTCCCTTTCTCTAATCAAACAAAAAATATCTGAATTCGTAGGTTACGATTTTACTCAATACAAGTCTGCTATTGTCGAATTATTAGATACTGAAAATCGCATATCATCAGCCGATGGTGTTTCATATGTTGTTTTAGATAAAACACCATTTTATGCCACTAGCGGTGGACAAAAGCACGATGAAGGATACATGCTACAAGACGGTAATAAAATTAAAATTATCGATGTATTCAAGGATAAATTTGGCAACCACATCCACGTTGTTAAAGGGAAAATAAATATTAATCAACCGCTAGAGTGTTTCGTAGATGAATATGTAAGATTAAACTGTGCCCGCAATCACTCGGCAACGCACCTAATGTTTTCAGTACTTAGAAAAGTATTGGGTCCTCAAATTAAACAATTAGGTTCTGATATTACTGAACAAAGATTTACATTTGACTTCCCGGGCGATAATAAACCAACCGATGAACAAATCTCGGAAATTGAAAATCAAATGAAGGCAATCATTGACAAAGATATTAAAAGAGAATATATTATTTCAACAATTGAACAAGCTAAAAATTTACATGCAGTTATGACCATCGAAGAGGATCAATACATGGATCCTAAGTGTGTCAGAATTGTTAAATGAGGCGACGTTACAAGCGATTTATGTGGTGGAACGCACTTGTCGCATTCTTCTATATTAGAAAACTTCAAGATTACAAATTGTGACAAAAAACAAGCCGGAGTTTATCGTTTTAGAGTAGTTACTTCTAATAAATTGGTTAACGAATGATTAAATGAGCAAATCTCAGCAACAACTGAAGAATTAAACAATATTATTGCTAAAATTAAAAATCTTGACCAAACATATGAATTATCGATACCAAACTCAAACAATCTTGAGGATAATCTAAAACAACTGAAAATATGTATCGAACAAGCAAGAGAAGACTATAAGCAAATTTCAAAATCGAAATCTAATATCGAATTCGATTTTGACTCAATTGAATTTGAAAACGTTAATGGTTCAAATATTTACTTCAATGAAAATATAGATTCTAGCCAAATTAAAATAATTGCGTCAACATTGCGTGAAAAATATCCGCAAAACCACATAATTCTTGCCTCTATTGGAACCGAACAAACACTGTTAGCTATCGCGTCAAAAACAAAAGATTCAAATAAAATATTTAAAAATGTAGCAAATAGACTTAATGGTCGCGGTGGTGGATCGGCAATTTTAGCCATGGGTAAAATTAATAATTCAAATAAATTAAAAGACATAATTTTAGAGGAATTTAATGCGTAAAATCGCTTTAGACCTAGGTACTAAAACTTGTGGATTTGCCATAACCGACTCTTCAGCAATTATCGCAACCAGTTTAGAGACTATTAGGTTTGACGAAAATAATTTCAATATTGTCATTGAGAAAATAAAGGAATTTCTCTTAAAATACGAAGATACTGATTCTATAATTGTTGGTTATCCATTAAGAAGTAATGGCGCTAAAAGTGAGCGAACAATTATGGTTGAAGAATTCGCCCTATCACTAAAATCCATTTTTGACCAAAATATCTTTTTAGTAAATGAATATGGAACAACAATCAAAGCCGAAAAAACATTGAAATCTGCAAAAATAAGCATTAAAAAACGAAAAGAAATCAAAGATACATTATCAGCAGTAATTATTTTGCAGGATTTTTTGGATTACGGAGGAAAGAGGTTGTAATGACAGGAAAGAAAATAATGTTGCCTGATTGAGCAACATGATTACTATTTTCTTCTATGATTATTGTTGCTATAGCCGGTGTGGGAACATGATTTTGGTCTAGATGAAAAGTCAAAAAAATTCAAGCCCAACAATCTAACGAGGAAGAAAAACAACGTAAATTAGAGATTTTGCAAAAACGTGGCGACGATCTTGGAACCTTACCATACGATTTAAAAGATTTTTTTGGTTCACGTGCTCAAGATTGAGATTTAGAAAGCTGAATTAACACCATTTTTTTAAATGATTACAAAAATGTACTGATAGTAAATAAAAACACAGAATACGAATTAGCTGTATTAATGTTGAAAACGAAGGCTAATATATTTGAAATTCAAAACAATATTAATATTAATTTATGGAACAAAGCAGTCTTAAATTTTCCACAATATTTTAACCGGAAATGCGAAATTAAAACAGAAGCTGAACTTCGCAGCCTTTCGATGAATTTAGTTTTAGCAAATAATAGTTTAATAGAGTCATTTGACCTATTCAATACATATTTCAATATGTTAGATAAAAACGGAATGTTAATTATTAGACTTGACAATAAAAAAGATAAAAGTTTTAAAAGTCTTTTGAAGAATTTAAAACAATCGTTAATACCTTTTGAACTAACGACTGTAAATTCGAAATTCATCTATATAGTTAAAAAAAATAATTAAATTGAATAAATAGTTGAACAACTTGATAAAATAAAATAACTAATTTAAAGGAGCAAAAATATGACAAATAAAAAAGAAGAAGAGATTTATTTAGCTCAGGAAACGCTTGATAAATATAAATCGGAGTATCACGAACTTGTAAATGTTAAAAGACCAGAAGTGCAGGCGGCTCTTAAAGAAGCTCGTGCGCAAGGTGACCTTTCAGAAAATGCCGAATACGATGCAGCTAGAGAAATGCAGGGTATTGTTGAGGCAAGAATCCGTGAATTAGAAGCAATTATTGAAAGAGCTGTTGTTATTACTAATGACGAAAGCAGAAGTTCTTCAAAAATTGGAGTTGGTGCAACTGTTACATACGAAAAAGTAGACACCAAAGAAATAAAAACAGTAACAATTATGGGTATTCACGATAGTGACCCTTTAAATGGAAAAATTTCAAATGAATCAGCACTAGCATTGGCGTTGGCCGATGGTAAAGTTGGTCAAATAGTTGAAGTTGACGCAATAACTAAATACAATATAAAAATAATAGATGTGGAATATAAGTAATTTAGGTTACTTTTTTTCATTAAATTTTAGAAAAAAAATAGGGAGAAAATATGTTAATAGGAATAAGCGGAATGATTGGGAGCGGTAAAAGTGTCCTAACAAAAAAATTGATGAATCACTACAAATCATCAATGTTATTAAAAGAATTTGAAGAGGATGATGAAGTATTCAATCAATTTTTAGAATGATTGTACAATAAAACACCAAACCTAACAATAGGTTTTCAATCTTATGTTGTTGAAAACCACACATCAAAATTAGCCGATTTGTTTGATGAATTCAATAAATTGGGCAAAAAACATAACAAAGATCATATATTTTTAGATCGTTTCAGTATTGAACACTATATATTTGCTAGTGTTAATCTTTCATCGAAAGGACCTAAATACATGAAGGGTTATGATTCATTATTTACACATTTAATTACCAAAGATGAAACACCTGATTTAGCTATTTATTTAGATATGACCTTTGAAACATTCAAAAAACGCTTATTCTCGCGTGGCAGAAACGTCGAAACAGATAATTACGCAGCAAACGAAGCATATTTTAGAGAATTACATAGCGTATATCGCGAAACCTTTGAACGTCAAGCTAAAAAATTTAATATGGATTACATAATTCTTGATACGAATAATATGTCAGAACAAGAAGTTTTTGAAGCAACTATTAAAATCATAGAAGAATTTGATTTCAGCAAGAAGGAACGTTTTAATAAATAATGGTTATAGGTATTAGTGGAATGATAGGTAGCGGCAAAAGTACTTTAGCAAAAGGATTAAACAACCACTACAAAAATTCAATATTATTGGAGGAATTTGAGGAAAACGATCCTGTTTTCAACACATTTCTGAGATGATTTTATGAACAAAAACAAAATATAGATATAGGTTTTCAATCTTTCATTATTGAAAGTTTGTCTGATTCATTTCAAAAATGCGTCAATAAATTCAATGAAAATAAATTAAACTGAAAAACTGATCATATATTTTTAGATAGATTTAATTTAGAGCATTATATTTTTGCAGTTATGACTCTAAAGACAAAAAAACCTAAATATTTAAAAGGTTTCGACGCAATGTTTAGAAACTTAATCGATCCAAATGAAAATCCTGATTTAGCGATTTATATTGATATAAATTTTGACACTTTTAAAGAAAGAATAACAAAAAGAGGCCGTAAATCAGAAATTGATAACTATGAACAGAACGAAGAATATTTTAAAGAATTACATGCCTTATACAAGGATTTATTCGTAAACTTGATGAAGTCATTTAATATTCCCTTTGCTGTAATAGATTCCAACGGCAAAAACGACATACAAATTTTGGGCGAAGCAATTGAAATCATTGAAAAATTCAATTTTAGTAAATCTAAACGTTATAATTACTAATAAGATAGCGAGCAAAAATGGATCAAAGATTTACTAAAATACTACTAACTAGAGATGAAATTGAATCTAAAATCAAAGAAATGGCCAATTGAGTCAATGAAACTTATAAAGATTCGACCAATTTAATTCTAGTCGGTTTATTGAAAGGGGCGGTACCTTTTTTAGCACAATTAATTAAAGATATAACCGTGGAGAACGAAGTTGCTTTTATGATAGCATCTAGTTATGAAGGGGGAAGCGCTTCAACTGGTAATGTTAAAATCGTAATGGATTTAGAAACTGACATTGAAGGTAGAGATGTATTAATCGTTGAAGATATTATAGATTCTGGTATTACACTACAAAAAATAAGTACAATGTTAAAAAATAGACACCCTAAGAGTTACCGTATAATCACTTTATTAGACAAACCCCACAATCGTAAAGTTAATTTAAAACCAGATAAGGCAGCATTTGTTGTTCCTGATAAGTTTTTGGTAGGATATGGACTTGATTACGAAGAGAAATTCAGAGGAGCACCTTTTGTTGGGGTTTTTGACCCAAATAAAAAATAATTTCTAGAAATAGCATCGTCTTTATGATGCTGTTTTATTTTTAAATCGAACAAATATATAGCCAGAAGGCATTGTTAGTTATAACAACAAAATTTACTAGTATTAGTTTATTAACAGTTAATTTCGTCAAATTTATTTAAAAATAAAATTTTCAACTCACTATATGTATAAATAGAAATATTTTGTTTTTTTTATATAATGTAATTATTAAAAAGAGGTGAATATGAAACCATTTGTTAAATGAGCTGGGGGCAAGGCTAAATTAATACCTAAAATAAAGTCCAAAATGCCAACTAAATATAATAAATATATAGAA
Source organism: Mycoplasma zalophidermidis (assembly GCF_024742155.1). Classification (NCBI taxonomy): domain Bacteria; kingdom Bacillati; phylum Mycoplasmatota; class Mollicutes; order Mycoplasmatales; family Mycoplasmataceae; genus Mycoplasma; species Mycoplasma zalophidermidis. The sequence goes on from NZ_JANSFS010000004.1 coordinate 72,698, forward strand.
CCATTCGTCGGGGGCGGAGCTCTTTTTTTTCATATTCAACCGAAAGACTTTATTATAAATGACATAAATAGTGAATTAATTGATACATACAAATGCTTCACAAATAAAAGAGATTACAATGGACTTATTAAAATTTTAGAAAATCACGCGCAAAACCATAATGATGAATATTTCTATGAAATAAGAAATCTTGATAGAGATTCTAATTTTTCATTACTCACAAGACCAGAAAGAGCGGCCAGACTCATCTACCTTAATAAATCTTGTTTTAATGGTTTATATCGTGTAAATAAAAATGGTTTTTTCAATGTGCCTTCAGGCAAAAAGAATATTGTTAAGCTTTTTGACAACGAAAATTTCGATTCAATATATAGATTGCTAAACGGAAAAAATAAATATATTTATAACACCGATTTTGAAAAAGTGCTGAAACTAGCTCAAACTGGAGATTTTGTCTATTTAGACCCACCATATGCAAATTTAAATGAACGTAAATCTTTTACTTCATATACTAAAGACAACTTTTATATCAAGGACCAAATTAGACTGAAAAACATTGTTGATTCATTGACAAAAAAAGATGTAAAAGTCATGATTAGCAACCATGGTTCAGATTTTATTAAGGAATTATTCAAGGATTACATTATAGAAACCATTTACGTGAAGAGATTAATAGGTTCAAACGTTAATACTCGCAAAGATGTAGAAGAAGTTTTAATAACTAACTATTAATTTATGATAAAAAAGTTTTTTCCGCGCTTATATTTTAAATACGCTTAATAATTTTTGAACAAATAAGGAGTAAAATGAAACTTAAATTTGAAGATTGACTAAAAACATTTAAATCTGTATTGTTCTCATATGACTATTTTGTTGATTTTCCTAAAGTTCGCAGCAATGTAAATAAGATAAATAATGAATTAAGTAAAATGAATTCCTTAATAGGTTCCAAAAACATCGAGGAAGATTTTAGGAAAATAATTCTAAATAATCCAAGATTAGTTGAAATTTTACCGATATTATTAGCAAAAAGAATAAAACATAATGAATGCATAGAAGTGTCAAATGGAAGAAAAATATATTTTAATAAATTTGAAAGTGAAAATCTTCAAAATTACGTAGATTTGATGAATAAAACAGGATTTTTTAAAATTTTAGAACGTAAAGAAATTACAAATATTAAAGATTATGTTTTTGGTCTTGAAGTGGGTTTGGACAGTAACGCTCGAAAAAATCGAGTTGGAAAATTAATGGAAGAGCTTGTTGAAAATTCATTAATAAATTTTGGCTATGCTATTAATGAAAATTTATTTAAACAAACAACTTTGTCAAATCTTGGTGTAGAAATTAATAACAAAAATATACAAAATAAGAAAAAATTTGATTTCATTGTTTTCGACAATGGAATTTACTATGGCATAGAGTGTAATTTTTACAGCTCAGGTGGCTCAAAATTAAATGAAACCGCAAGAAGTTATAAAAATATTGCTATTGAAACAGCGAATGAAGAAAAATTCAGATTCGTTTGAATTACTGATGGAGTTGGTTGAAAAACAGCGAAAAATGCATTGAAAGAAACTTATGAAGCCACAGATTCAGTCTTCAATATTGAAGATATCAAGCAAAAATTACTTGTTGCTTATTTTAAAAATAAACAATTGTTAAAAAAATAAAATTCAGACACTGCCTGAATTTTATTTTATTTATTTTTATTTTTTGTAGTTTAATCCTAATGCTTGTAGCATAGGCATTAAGAAAAAGTTAAATGGTTTGTTAAAGTGTGGTAAGAAGAACACGTCTGTTAAAGCAATTTCAGGTAATGTTAAACCTTTTTGAATTGCTAGCGCAAACATATAAACAGTTTCTGCGTGTACTGTGTTTCCTCATGAACCTAATTGAACACCTAATAATTTCATTGTTTCTTTGTCATAAACAATAGTACATGCAACTTTTTCAGCATCGTGCATAAATTCAGGTTTGTCCATGTCTGATCAGTGAACTGAAGCAGCGTTTTCAAAGCCGTTAGCTTTAGCCATTTCTTCAGTGAAACCGGTTCCGGCATAGTGGCAACCAAATACATTAATAGCGTTAGTACCAGCAACACCCGGGAATGGAACATTAACACCCGCCATGTGTAAAGCTGCAACTATACCTGATTTAACAGCGTTTGTAGCCAAGGCAACGTGTCTATTGTCCCCTGTTACAACGTGTTTTAGGGCACATGAATCACCTAATGCATAAATGTTTTCATCTGAAACTGATCTTTGGAATTCATCAACAACAATCGCTCCATTAGCAATCTTTTCAACATCTAACACTTCTGTTCTAGGTTTGAAACCAATGCACATTACTACTAGATCTGCTTTATATTCGCCTTTATCAGTAACTACAGATGAAACGTCTTTACCATTTTTAGACTTAAATTCTACTACCTTTTCGCCTAAAGCTAGTTTAACGCCATCTTTAGCCATATTTTGTTCCATTACCGATGTAAATTCTTGACCGAAGTAATTACATGCGACTCTTGAATTAATGTCAATTAATGTAACTTTTTTTCCTTTAATATGGAATGCTTCAACTAGTTCAACACCGATGTAGCCAGCCCCAACAATAATTACATCCTTAACTTTTGAATCATTTGCATATTCAATAAGCTTTTGTGCGTGTTGATAAAGTTTTGATAAAACAATGTTATTGTAATCAATACCTTTAATTTTTGGTTCGACAGGTCAAGTACCACCAGCAAATACTAATTTGTCGTATTTATCTGTAAATGTCTTTCCATCAGCTAAATTAACAACGGTAACAGTTTTATTTGCCTTATCAATTCCGATAACTTCATGGTTAGTCTTTAAATTAACCCCATAGTCGTTTTTCAAAATTTCAGGCGATGAATAGAATAAACCACCAGGTTCATTAAATTCGCCTGCCACTCATACTGCAATCCCACATCCTAAAAATGATGTGTTTGTGTTTCTGTCATAAGCAGTAATTTCTGCATCTTTATTAACTGTTTTTAATGTTCTAATAAAAGATGTTCCGGCATGGTTAGCTCCAACAATAATAATTTTCATAATTTTCCTTTCATAAATATAAATATTTATACTTAAATTATATAAAACGTTAGAAATTGAAAACATAAAAAAGCAAAAAAATGGTATAGAAAATATATTCTTATTTATAACTGTGGAAAAATATGAAAACCGTATCATTCCATTATTGATGAAGTGCTTTATTCTCATTAGAATTTACTTAAATTAATTTTGATTTTTAAAAATAAAAAAATTAACATTTCATCTATATATAAAAATAATATTTTTTTAATAATGATTAGTAAAAAGGTGCATTACAATCTTGTCTAAGATCATATATTATCTTTTTTTATATATCAATATTTTTTATTAAATTACGTCATTCATCCAAAGTTATCAATGCACTTATCCTCATATTAATCTATACGACTGTGTTCAAGCAAATTTTGAAATACCGACCGAATTTAAGAGAAACTTTATAAGTCTATATATTTTTTAAGTATAACCTTTTGATAAACTCAAGGCCTAGTTATTTTTTAAAAGAGATGCAAATTACACTTCTGGATATTTCGTTATTTTATCCCCTCTTTTGATGTTTATCTAAGCAACAAAACTCGAGCAACAAAAATTCAAAAAGTTATATTACTACTAATCCACATTAAACTATAATATTAATGTGAATTACATAATAATTTATCTTTTAAATGCAAATTTTGAAAGAACAATAACTCAGTGGTCCCTAACTCACATAATAATCATAATTACTGGTTTTACTATTGCAATAGCCTTTGCTTTATTTATTGATGCAAATCTCAAAAACCAAAGAATAGTAATTACAACAGTGTCTTGGCTTTTTATTATTACAGAAATTTTAAAATGAGTTTGCAAACAAGCATATGTTGAAAATGGGTCTTTAAAATGATACTCCCATCTAAATTATTTTCCATTTTACATATGTTCAATCTTACTATTCTTAGGTGTTATTTACACTGTTATTTGAACAAAGGAATTTCACAATTTTATTATCAAATTTATTGCACCGTTTTATTCTCTTTTTGGGTGGTCAATGATAATCGGTATCGATTCAATTGTGACAAACAACATTTTTACCTTTTGACACAGTATAGTGTACCATTCGTTAATGGGAATTATTGGTTTTTGATTAATTTTGCGCAAAGCAGTAAAATTAAATGTCATAAATATTTTAATTAGTTGTGGTATATGAATGGGGTGAATAATATTAGCTACCTACTTAAATATATTTCAACATATGCTTGAACAAAAAAACTTAATTAGACATACCTGAAATATGTTTGTTTCATCTCCATATGAATCACCATTATTTGGAATAGAAATAATGAACCAATTATTAAAATGAAATTCCAACCCTTGATTTCTAAATCCATTTTGGATTTGAATGGGAATTTCAATTGGTGCTATCATGCTATGATTTTTTACTGCCACACTTAGATTTATGTATGATAAGATAAATAAGGTTGTTTTTAAATTGAATAAAAATCAACATCTCTAGCAACAAGATGTTGATTTTTATTTTGAAAATTATTATATTTTGTGTGGAATTGAAATTCCCAATAATTTCATTGAATTTTCCAATACAATGTTAACTGACTTCACTAGTGCTAGAGCACTTGTTTGGTCTTTTTTATCAATTATTTTTTCGGTATTTGAATATCATGAGTTAAATTCTTTTGCTAATTTGATTGCATACTGAGTTAGCAGGTTCGTAACTAATTTATCAGCAGATTTTTCGATAATTTCGGGAAATTCTAACAATGTTGAAATCAATTTAATGTCTGCTTCCTCATCATATCCTTGAGCAACTAAATTTAGCTCACTGGCATTAGCTTTTTCAAGCAACGCAAATGCTCGAGCATTTGAATATTGTACTAAAAATGAAGGGTTATCATTTGTTTTGGTTGTCGCCAAGTCAATATCGAAATCAAGTTTGGTATTTGTTGTACGATCTAACAAGATAAATCTTGCTGAGTCACTGCCAACCAAATCTATAAATTCACGCAATCAAAAACTGGTTCCTTTACGTTTTGACATCTTAAATTCTTCACCATTTTTGATTAAACGGACGAGTTGCATACATAAAACAATCAATTTGTCTGAATCGTGACCTAAATTTTTCATAGCTGATTCCATTCTTTTGACATAACCTGAGTGATCAGCTCCCCAAACATTTAATATGACAGGATCTTTTCCGTTAGAATTAAATTTAATATTATGGTAAGCAATATCTGGTAAAAAGTAAGTGTATGACCCATCACTTTTAATTAATACTCTATCTTTATCATCACCATCTAAGGTTGTTTTTAACCACAAGGCGCCATCCTTGGTATAGGTGTTTTTCAATTTATTTAATGTGTGTTTAATTAATTGACTATTATTTGTATAAAGTGATTTTTCACTGAAGTATTTGTCAAAATATACATTAAATCTAGCTAAATCATGTCTAATTTGACTTAAAAATAACGTAACACTCTCTTGTTTAAAAATATCTAAAACTTCATTTTCCAATTTAGTGTTCTTATATTTATTACCAAACTGGTTCTTGAATTCATTTGCGGCTCATATAATATCTTCCCCAAAATATGCATCTTCAGGCATCTGAAAATCAGGATTAAATATTTGTTGGTAACGTGCGAAAACACTTTGTGCTAATAAATTAATTTGATTACCAGCATCATTAATATAATATTCTCTAGTTACATTTAGACCGCTGAATTCACAAATATTGGCAATAGTAGAACCTATTGCAGCATTTCTCGCATGTCCAACATGCATAAAACCAGTTGGGTTTGCAGAAACTCACTCAATATTGATATTGCCGTCTCTATTTCCTCTTCCATAATCCTGACCAAGTTCGAGAATTTGATTTACCCCATCAACAAAACTAGATTTTTTAATGAAAAAATTAATAAATCCTGGACCTGCTATTTCAATATTTGATATACCCAGTTCGTTTTTGTGGTCATTTATTTTTTCAACTATTTTTTGCGCTAAATCTAAAGGTTTAATTCCTTTGTTACCCATCGCCATATTAGTTGTCAAATCGCCATGGTCTTTAGGTTCAATTAGAACTACTTCACGGCTAATTTTTAATTCTTTTGCAACTTTGCTCAATTCTGTTAATAATAAATCTTTAATTTGTGTTTTAGTCATAGTTTTCATTATACTTTCTATATTTATAAATTTTAATAAAAAACTCGCAGAAGCGAGTCTTTTTTTGAACTATTTTCTTAAGTTTAGTTCTGTTAATGCTTTGCTGTATAAATCGAAGTCGTCTTTTTTAAGTTTTGCTAATAAAACACGACGTTTTGAAATTTTAGCCAAGAAACCACGACGTGAATGGTTATCTTTAGGGTTGTTTGCAAAGTGTTGTTTTAAATCTTCAATTTCAGCTGTCAAGATAGCAATTTGCACAAATGAACTACCAGTATCTTTAGCATTTTTTCCGTATTTAGCAACTAATTCTGCCTTTTGGTTTTTTGTAATCATAATAATCTCCTTTATTATGTTTTGTCCAAGTGAAAATTCCATGATTTTACCTAGAACAAAATTTATTTAATTTTTACTGTAATATCTTACCACAATATTTAAATTTTGAAATTATTTATAATTTTGCGATTGGAATATAAAATATTCTTTACTGTGCTCAAAATCTTCGGCAATTGATTCTTCAAGAGAATTAGGTAAAAAAGGTCTCAGTAGCATATTGACAGTTATTTTACAATTAAATGTAGATAATGATTTTCAATCAAAATCAATCATCTCGATGGTTCTTGAACCATTATTCTTGACCAACAATAAACAATAATAATACATATTATCCACTTCGATATTCGCGCAATAAACACCAGGTCTCATTTTAATAAGTTTAGAATCAAAGTCTAGCAATAACTCATTATTAATTTTAGTAATCTTCGAATTGAATCCAAATTTAAAAAGATTAAGAAAATTAACTAAGTCTAAATCTCCGGATAAAACACATTCTTTTATAAAAGATGTAGAAATTTTATGCTCGCCATTCAACTTCATTAATTCAACCGCATGAAAGTTATTATTCAATAGACGATCTAGAGTTTTAATATTACCGCTAGCATTAAGTCCAAATCTAAAATCAGCACCAGTTACAATGTCGTAATCAGTTTGGTTTTTTACAATTTTGTCAATAAATTCTTCGGGTGATAATTGACGAATTTCACTGTATTTTAATTGAAGTGCGATATTGAAGCCAATTCCGGCAAAAGCTTGCAGTCTAAATAAATGGTCAGTAAAAACACCTGTATTATTTTTAGGTAAGTTTTCAACATCGACGAAATAAACGATTACAATATCTCTTATCCCCTTACTCAATTCTTTTGCTTTTTCAAAAAGCATATTGTGCCCAGCGTGAAATGATTCAAAAGAGCCAATCATAAAGATTGGCTTATTCAAAGTAGGTAAATTATTTAAATTATATACATGTAATGACATGATTTTATTATATGTTATTTTATTAAATTTAATTCTTTTAATTTTCAATATGCGCCATCAACATTAACACTTTTAGCAACATCTCTCGCAACAAGTTTTAGATATTCATCGGCATCTTCCATTGCTACACCATAAGCTGCATCTTTTAGCATTTCATAATCGTTTGAGCTATCACCAAAAGCTATAACATTATTGTGGTTATTTAGATCCAGATAATTAGCTAATCACTGAATGGTATGAGATTTAGTAACGCCTTTTGGACACACAAACACACCTTTATGTCATGATGAATTAATTTCAAGCGGCATATCGTGTTTTTCGATAATTTCATTAATTGCTTCAATAACCGCATCAGTTCCCTCTTGATTTTCAGTTTGAATAGTAATGATATGAAGGTGATTTTTATCCATGATGTCTCAGTTCATTGGTTTCATTTTTTTGTTATGAGGTCTTAAAAATCATGTGTCTAAATTCATTCCTGGAGTGTGGTAACAATAGTCTAAATCTGTAACTGTTAAACCTTTGTATTCAGGAATTGAAGATAATTCTTCATATAAAGTTTTTAAATCTTCAAAAGCTATTGTTTTTTCGTAAATTATTTTATTAGACTTAAGGTGATAAACAAACATACCATTAGCACCAATAAAAAAGTCTAAATCTTCAGTTTTATCCATTAAGCTTCCAATAGTAACAAATTCTCTCGCTGTGGCCAACGTAGAATAAATGTTGCTTTCTTTTAATTTAGTAAACATTAAGGAAACAGTGTCACTAAATTCTGGCTGTTCATACGGCAATAAAGTACCGTCAATGTCAAATGCTGCTAATTTAATATTTTCTCTAAGTGCTGATTTTGTCATATTTACTCCTTTTTAAACAACCGGTTGCCAAATAATTTTTTCACTTTAGCTTTATTTTGGTTGATTACTATAATCCCTAAAACCATATCTTGTGTGTTTTGAGAAGTGAGTAAATAAGTTCCGTCATCTGCATTGATATCTATTATTTGTCCTTTTGACAGAAGTTCTAATTGGGTATTATTTACTATAATATTTCCCAACTCCACAAGGGGTAGGACATTTATTATAGCAATATAATTTTTTTTCGAAAGTAGATTTTTATGTAATCCTGAAATTTCAATTCGTTCCAGTTCTAGCATAAAAGACACCGTGCCAAACGCTAGACCTAGATCATTTGCAAGTGAACGAATATATGTGCCGTTGCTGACTGATAATTCAACTGTCAATTGTTGTTTTTTCTCATCAAAATCAATCAGTTTGACGTTATTTACTGATATTTTTTGAGACTTTAATTGAAATGCTTTGTTTTTGCGGGCCAAATCATAGCTTCTGACACCATCTACTTTTTTAGCACTAAAGATTGGTGGGATTTGCGTCGTTTGATTACTTAATCAATTTAATAAATCATGAACTTGATTCGATTTAATTTTTACTGTTGAAGTATCAGTAATATCGCCTTCTGAATCATAGGTTGAAGTAGCTTTCCCGAATTGAATTGTGGTTATATATGTTTTGTTTTTGTTGGCTACATATGAAATTAGTTTTGTTTCTTCATCTGTAGCAACTAACAATAAACCACTAGCTAGCGGGTCTAATGTACCGGTATGTCCTATTTTTTTTATCTTGTGTTGACGGGCAAAATCTCTTATGCAACTAAACGATGAAATACCTTTAGGCTTATAAATTAAATAAAACATATTTGACTCCTTAAAAGAAATATCGCCTCCGGCGATATTACTATGCTATAAAATCATTAATACCGGGGAAAATTTGTTCATCATGCCCAGGTAAAACTCAATATTTATTTTTGTAGCGTTTTTTGATTCCTGTTTGACGTTTGATTTCCAATTTGCTTCATATTTTCATTGAAATAAATATCGAAGCATATATTGATGTGACAGAACCAAACAATAAAATCAAGGTAAATGATGGATTAATTGAATTAAAGAAAATTAACATAATAATACATATAGTCATTATCGTAAACGTGCTATACATACTACGTTTCATATTTGCGTTTATTGCTACCTTAGCAATGTTTTCAACATCCTCTTTTTCAATAAAATCGGTGTGATAATTTAACTCGTGTAATTCTTTTGCTTTAGCAGCTAATAGCAATTTGTCTTTAACACTAATGACTATAATCGCAATAAAAGCTGTAATTGTCAATACATTTAATTGAATTCGTGCTAATGCAACAAAAGATAGAGTCAGCAGAATCTCAAATATAATCGAAACCGAAATAGCAATTGCATATGTTCATTTATATCTAATTAAAACGTAAACTGAAATTATAATTCAAGCCGCAAGTAATGCATATGAAGTTGTCGCTATTAATGATAGAGACTGATTTGCGTTGACGCCGTAACTCATTACATCAATACCAGTAAAAGTTTTATGTAAACTATCTGAGATGTTTTTTAATTGAATATTATCAAAAAACTGAGTTGTTTGAATAACCAATTTAAATGATGCATTGTCAGAATTTAGTGAATTAATTTTCAATACATCATTAATATTTTCGATACCAAACTGAGTAGCATTCGTTTGTAAATGAGATGAAATTTGGTCGGCGATTGCTTTATTAATTGAAGAATCAGGGGCAGCTTGAATAGTGATGTTAGTACCACCATGGAAATCAAATGATCTAGAAAATCCCGCGGCAACATCTTTGTTTATTCCCGCAAAAGTTGCATACACAACCATCGAAATAAGGATAAAAGCGAAAGCGGCAATAATAAATCACTTGGCATTTTTTAAGTAATCGAAATTAGCTAACTTATTTTCTTTTTTAATTGACATCTTATTAGGTCTAATGCCTAAAAGTTGAGGTTTATTAATAAACACTTTTGAATTTACCAATAATAAAGCAGCTAGTCTGGTGATTAATAATGTCGCAATTAATACTCCAATTATTGAAAACACCAATGAAATTCCAAAGGTTCTTACGGTTTGAGAACCAAAATAAAACGCCATAAATGAAATTAATAAAGTTAATATCAATGAATCGGAAATAGGTTGAAGAGTTGCTCGTCGAGTGGTGCCTACAGCTTTCCTCATTTTTTCACCTTTATAAACTTCCTGTTTTAATCTCGAATAAGTTATGACACTCATGTCAAAACATATTCCCATTCCGACAATTATAGAACCAAGCGCTATAGGAGAGTATTCTCCACGAAGTACCGAAAATAGAGTCATTGTGATAAAAATATACAATGCCATTGAAATAGTACTTAAAGCTCCTAAAAGTCCATAATTAATCATTAGCATAATTGCAATTAGAGTGAAACATACACCAATTGCAATTAAAGATATTTCATAACCCGAGTTAAAAATATTATGGTCAGAACCGTTGTTTAAATTAATATAGTTGCTTGAAATTACTTTTAATTCATATTTAGCTGTACCGAAGTTTATTTCTTCAGCTAATTTTTGGGCTGATGATTGTTGTAGTGGTTGTCCCGATGCATTAGAAGGGATTACAAAACTATCTCCGTTAAGCGATCTATTAACTCCGATTTTATTTATTAGATAGCTTTCAGCATTGATTGAATTTAATTTGAGTATGCTACCTTCAGGATTTTCCCCAACATAAACAAAATTGTAAGGATTGCTCATAGCTTTATCTCATTCAGCTGAATAATCTTTTTTTGCTTTTCTTATTAGGTCGCCAATGTTTAATCATGTTAATAGGTAGTTTTTACCTTGACCTTTTTTAGCTAAATACTCGGTGGCTTTAGTCCATTCTATTTCAGCAGCTTTAGAAGCTAGTTGTACTTCAACGCCGAAATAATTATTTTGTCCTGTAAAGGTTGATTTTGCAGATTTAATAGGGGGCACAAAAGTTTTTAATAAATCATCATTATCAAATTCTTTATTTCAATCGATTTTATTATTTACGTTTGGTTCCACAAAAACATTATTTCTGAATAAAGGTTGACCATCAATATCAGTAAAAATCATAGTTGATTTAGTTGTAATTACATTTTCTAACGTCTTGCGATCATTAGCACTCAAATCACCATTTTTTGATAATTTGATTTTGTCCCTTCCCTCTTCTGTTACGGTAGCCCCAAATTCAACTCCACCTCCAATTCTATTTTGCAAAGATTTTGCAATTGATTTTGCAGGCGTGTTTGAATCGTTATTTTCAATTTGAACCAAAAATTCTTGACCGCCTCCATATTCGATTGATTTATTTACATTTTTAGATGTATATAAAACTGACCCGGTTACTACTGTTGTAACAGCAGCGGTAACAATGAAAAACGAAAGAAATCACCTTTTTCAACCTGATAGGGTAAAAAATTTCTTTCACGCAGAGGATTTAAATATACCTTTAAAGAATTCAACTATTTTTTTCATAATTTTATATTATATAATAAGTATTAATTTATATATTAATATTTAAGTCTTTTTATAGATTTATGATTACCTATATTGATAATGATTTTTAACTTTCACGATAAATAAAGAAGAAAAATAGAGTAACTAACACTCTATTATTCTTGTCTATAATTTTTTAAAACGTATTGTGTACCCTTTCGTGTTAATTTTCTACCCCTGGGACTTTTTTCAATTAATTTGAAATACAGTAATAAAGGTTCAATTTCGTAAAGTATATTTTCTTTTTGAAAATTAAGTATTCCAACCAACGAATCAAGCGAAGCTGATGAATCTGGAAATACGTCATTTAAAACTCTCAGGTATTCCAAATGTTCTCTCCCCAAACCAAATTCAAATAATTCTAAATATTTGAAAGTTTGTCGTACAGTTTTGGCTGTTAAAATTTTCTCCTTATTTTTTATTGCAAAATCATAAATTCTTTTTAATAAATTCAGTGCAACTCTTGGCGTTGCTTTTGAATGTTGAGCTATAACCAATAATAATTTTTCATCGCTTTGAATGTCAAAATTATTGCTGATATTCAGTAGTATTCGTAAAATATCTTCGTCTTTATAAGGATTGAGACTGCCCTTAAATCCAAATCTATCTTTTAGTGGCTGACTTAGTAAATTAATTTTCGTCGTTGCTCCAATCAAAGTGAATGGTTTTAGGTTCATTCGCATTACTTTTGAATCGCCTTCTGGTCCAATAATGATGTCTATTTTAAAATCTTCCATAGCAGAATACAATAATTCTTCAACGTTTTTATTGATACTGTGAATTTCATCAATAAAAACTATATCTCCAGAATTAACATGGGCAAAAATACTTAATATATCTGATTTTTTTTCCAATAATGAGCCTTGAAGATAATGAACTTTCGAATTTAATTCATTACCTATAATCGTTGCCAAGGTAGTTTTACCAGTTCCTGGAGGACCATAAAAAAGAATATGGTCCAGAGGCTCATTTCTGTGTTTTGAACCTTGAATCATAGTTTTCAAGGTAGTAATTAATTTTGTTTGTCCTATGAATTCGACAAAATTACTGGGTCGTAAATGTTGGGGTTTCATTTTCAAGTTGTTTTCCTGTTAATTCATACATTGCTTGTTGAATAATAACTTCAACATCATTAGATAAAGGCACATTATTAAGCGCTTGATCAATTTGTTTTTGCTGAAACCCGAGGGTTTTTAGTGTTGTTTTTGCTTCATCTAGCACGTTAGAAGTTTTAGAAATTTCTCGAGCTTTTTTATTATTAATCATTTTAGATCACTTATCACTCAATTCTGCAACGGCTAATCTAGCAACCTTAGGATTTAGGTAAGGTGTTTTTACTAATCCATCAAGATCACCGAGCGAAAGCATACTTGCGATCTTTTCTCACCCAACATTCAACATATTAAAAGCTACTCGGGGCCCTACTCCACTGAGTGAAATTAAGTCAATAAATAATAACCTTTCTTTAAATTCTTTAAAAGCGTATGTTGCATTATAGTAATCATTTTTAATTTCAAACAAATATAATTTAATTTTTTGTTTTGGTTCAATTCTTTCGTGTTGAGGCAATATTAAACTGTAACCAACTCCCCCAGATTCAAAAATAATATTTGAGTTATTTTTATAGATTACTTCCCCAATTCTATATAAAATCATTTTTCTCCTTATTTAATTAAGTGTTGATTCACTTATCTTTTTTATAATAAGTAAATCATTTTGTTAAGACATAAATTCTTAACTGTAACAAAAAAGATTCCATTTTTTTATCCATTTTTTCCTTTCTTTTTTCTTACAATTACATATTACAATGCTTTAATAACTAATTTTTATCAACTTTTTCCATTTATATAATGTGGATAAATTGCTGCACAATCGCCATATTTAACTTAAAATTAGCAATTTAGGGAATAATGATATTACAATCAAATTGCGTGGATAAATTTAAAATAGATAATAAAAAATATCGCGAATGCGATATTTGGTGCTAATACATATGGTGCGCGAGGAGGGACTTGAACCCTCACGCCGTGAAGCACTAGAGCCTAAATCTAGCGTGTCTGCCAATTTCACCACTCGCGCAAAAATGGTGCCGGCTATAGGACTCGAACCTACGACCTACTGATTACAAGTCAGTTGCTCTACCAACTGAGCTAAGCCGGCGTATATTTGTAAATACATTATATACATTTTTTTGTTTTTGCAAATAAAAAAAGTATTTATTTTAATTGTGTTAAATATATATCATTTTTAGTGTTTAAATAAAAAAAGTCAACATTATTTGTTGACTAAAAAATTATTTTTTGTGTTCTAATTTTGCGCTTAATGCAACTCTATTTCAAGCATTCATAGAAATTGCCACCATAATTAATCTAGCGATTTCGTCTTCAGTAAAATATTCTCATAGTTTTGAGTATGTTTCATCTGTAACACCTTGATTTGAAATATGGGCTATTTCTTCAGTCATTAATAAAACTGCTTTTTCTTTATCGCTAAATAGTGGTGATTCTTGTCATGCTGGTAGTGCATATAATCTTCTTGGTGTTTCACCTGCGTCTAAGGCTATTTTGGTGTGAATTTCAATACAGTAAGCACATTTATTGATTTGTGATGTTCTAATTTTAATTAATTCAACTAAAATCAAGTCTAATCCTTTAGTTTTCAAATATTCAGAAACATCATTTAAACCTTCTAATAATTTCGGATCATTTTTTGTAATAATTACTCTTTTTGTCATATTTCTTTTTTCTCCTAAACTTATTTTTACACAAGAACTATAAATTGTAAATAAAAAAACTAGCTAATCTAGTTTGGTGTATTTAAACAAATGGTAGAGAATAAGGGGCTCGAACCCATGACCTACGCCTTGTAAGGGCGCCGCTCTCCCAACTGAGCTAATTCTCCAAATGGCAGTCTGTACGGGGATCGAACCCGTGTATGCATGGATGAAAACCATGTGTGTTAACCGCTTCACCAACAGACCATAATGGCGCCGATTGCGGGGATCGAACCTGCGACCAACTGGTTAACAGCCAGCTGCTCTACCGCTGAGCTAAATCGGCACTGAAAATATGCTTAATTATTATAACTAAAAATAATTTTTACAAAATATTTTTTTAATTTTTTTCACATATTTTCGACTTTATCAAAATAAATTATTAATTTTATTTCTTAGGTGCTTTCGCAAATGGAGCAAACGAGGGGAATCGAACCCCCATTACTAGCATGGCAAGCTAGAATTTTGCCATTAAATTACGTTTGCAATTGCAATAAAATAATAATATATTTATACAAAAAACAAAATAAAAAATTAAAAAAATTATTTTCGATCCCTTTACATGTTATATATCTGACTAAAACTGCAATTTTATAAAAAAATCCGCATCGCGGATAAGGTGTCTAACGACAAATGGCGCGCCCGGCAGGAGTTGAACCCACAACCTCTTGGGCCGTAACCAAGCACTCTGTCCAGTTGAGCTACGGGCGCATAATATGGAGGCACCAACCGGATTCGAACCGGTAATCAAAGTTTTGCAGACTCATGCCTTGGCCATTTGGCTATGGTGCCATATGTGAAAACATTATACAACAAACTTATTAATTAGTGCTGAAAATATTATACATATTTAGAAAAAAAATAAAAATAAATATCATTAACCTTTTTATATAGTATTTTGAACTGTTGTGTAAAATAATAAAAAAAGCAACAATTAAGTTGCTATTTATTCAATTTAAAATAATCCTCTAAATCAAACGAAAAACTTTCATTACCTCTTATTTTAAATAACACATTTGGATTTACAAATCCGTTTCGTTGCTCTTGTTGTTGCATAGGATTTGAAATTCAAATTGGGGGTTCATCAAGTTTTTTTGTTTTATCCTGCTTCGCTGTTAGGTCGTCTGTTTCGTAAACAGCTCCGGCTGGTTTAGCAGTGACTCCGTCTACTCTTATCGATGAAAATGGATTTGAATTAACTTTATATTTCTTCACGCGATCACTTCTTTGCGTCATTTTTGATACAATTCGGTTTTCATTGTAATATTTGTCTTGATCATTGTAAACAGTAATGTGTACGTGAGGCATTCAACCTCCGTTAGTATCGGGTGTTCCTAAAAAACCTATAATTTCACCTTTAGAAACTTTTTTTGGTGTGTCAGGGTATACCCCTTCAACAATATCAAAATCATTTTTGCCATCTTTTGTTAAAGAAACTTTAGAACTTGTTCAACCTAAATCTGAATTATTCATAGTCAAGCCCGCATCCAAATGTATAAAACCAATGTAAATATAACCGCTTTCTAATTCAGATTCGTCTTGGATACCAAAATTAATTTCTAGTTCTCTAGGAGAGTAATTACGTAATTTATTCTTTTCAACTCTTAGCATCAATGATGTCCCCGAGGCATTTGCAATTTCTTTTTGACCATCTTTTAATGATCTAGCAAAAACCCCTACAATTTCTGCGTCAAAAGGGGCAACAATTGGTGTATATTCTGGTGCTAAATAATCTTCACCAACATGTAAGAATATTGGGGTATCTATTCTTGAACCATACACTGATCTTGTTGAATCATATCCCCCCGACAATAATTTTGTCGAATATATATTATAAATTGAAGAATTAACCTTAGGTAAGTCTTCTTTGGTTAAATTATCTATAATAAAGTTAAACGCGTTCAAATTTTCCTTAACAAACTCATTTTTGAATGGATTAGTAAATTCACCAACACCAACCTTTTTAGTTAGTTCGTATTCATGTTCGAAAATTTTTGCTTTTAAATGCAACAAACCGTTTCTGAAGTTAACAGGCATATAATCAATGATTTCATATTTGATATTACTATTCAACGAAGAGATGACAAAATCATTTTTGGTAAGTTTATTAAAATCTGAATTGTAAATATTTGAATCAAAAATTGAATAATGTAAATTTGCTAAAAGCGATTGGTTAATCAACACATCTTGTATTTTTTTGTCATTAACACTTTGATTTAGGTCTATAAACTTTTCTATGTCAAAGCCTATATTGTTTGGTTTAGATTTGTTTAATTCACTTACAACAACTCTAATGGTTACATTAATTTTATGCAAATCATCAAAGCGGGTAAAATCTATATTTTTAACAAAATAATCTAATTTATGAGTGTTATCTACAAAATCAATCTCTTTGGAAAGCTTAACATTAAATATATCATTTAGTTGTTTAGTAGATAAATTTGATATTTCCCACTTATTTAATAATTGCATTTTTTTAGTTAAATTCGAACTATTAATTTCAACTGTGAAAAGAGCGGTTTCGGCCTGCAGTTTTTCAATAATGGAATTAATTGGTTCTACTGATTTTTTATCGCTAGATCTTAACTTCAATCCTTTAAGTTTTAAATTTAATGTGTTTTCAACAAATAATCCTTGAAATGCTACTGATTTATCAATCGGTGTAATAAGTTTTATTGGCATTAATAAATCATTAATATTTGCCGGATCGGGTTGAATGTTATGAAAATCATATTTTCATTTAAGACTGTCAGTAAAATACTTATCCAATTTTACTTCGTCAATAAGAATTTGTTTGAATTCGTCGAAATCAAAATACAATTTATTTGGAATATAGTTGTTTCTAGAAATATCAATGAATTCTATATCAGATAACTTTGTATTCTGGTTTTTAAACTTTAAAACTCTATGTGAAATATCATTATACTTCAGATAATTATTAATTTTTATAGTATTAAGCTCATTATCTGCTGTAATACTGTTTTTATTTTTGTTATTTGAATTTTGCAATGTGCAAGATGCAGCCATTAAAACCGGCGCTGAAAACACTGGCAATAATTTTAGTATTTTATTTTTTTTCATACTTTCTTTCCTTTAAAAATTTAATGTTGAACTAGATATATTTGTTATACCAAAAATAATTAGGGCAAAAATAATCGGTATAGCGAATGTAAATATTAATATAATAGAGAAATTGATTGAACTTCGTTTCAATAAAAACATTGATTCTCTTTTTTGGTCATTAAGTTTTTTTAGTGCTACTATAATAATTAAAATTACGGAAGTAACTAAATTCATAAACGAAAAATATAAATGAAATCCATAAAATCCAAAAAATGCCGATAAATACAGTGTAAATCAAATTACCAATATAGTTATAATCATTTTATCATAACCATTTGTCCCAAAATTTACTTGGCTTATATAACTTAATAATGGAACAGTAGTAACAAACAACGAAATGAAAATAAATTCTTTGATTGTGAATTTAAAAACATTAGAATTACAATCTTCGTTGTTTTGAAATATTCTTAGCAATGAAATATTCTTTGCATCATATTCACTATGATGCTTTATAAAATAATTTCTCATCAAGAAGTGTAGTGGAGTAAATAAAATAAACGCACAAACACCTCCCAAAATTTGAGCACCTATCAAATAGGATACCCCCGAAAATATCGGAGAAATGCTATGATTTTTAATATCAATTCCTTGTAGCATTGCTTGCAATATAACTATTAATGGGTTTGCTAACGGCATTGATGCTTTTGAAGACAAGAAATGACTTCATGATCAAGGAATAACAAACATTAAAAACGTGACAAAAGTCAGGCCAAAAGTCATATATATTTTATTTTTATCTTTTTTAGTTAATTTTGCAATAAACATTCAAATCATAGTGAAGAACACTAGAGTAAATGTAGCTAGAAATTCGTATAAGAATCCTGTGGAACTTCAGTTAGTTGATAAAAGTTGTTTCGGGGTCATAAATCTCCTTTCTTTAATTATTCACTTATTATATACTGGAAAAGGTTTAAAAAAATGACCAAAAAAGTCAAATAAAAAAAATGAACATAAAATTACGTTTTTTAAATAGTATTTTAAAAACATTTTTTTACGTAAGCGATTATAAAATGAGTAAATTCGAAATTATTTTATAAATATGGAATCGTTTTCATATTTATAAAATGATAAAGATTGAAATGCACTTATTTTTAATAAAAAATTATAATTTATCAATAAATTTTAGTAAGTCGTGGTGATCTTCTTTACCGGTTAAAACATCAACAATACTTTGAATAAAAGGAACATATATATCATTATTTTCATCTAAAATCTTATTTAAAATTTTAGCTGTGTTATACCCTTCAACTGTTTTTGTGTTACTATTCAAGGCTGAAAGTAAACCATTTTTAGCAATCTCAATTCCAAAACTAAAATTACGACTTGTCATGTTCAAACAAGTTAGAACTATATCCCCAATTGCTGCTAATTCATAGCCCGATAATGGGTTAGAATCGGGATATAATTTTTTTGCAATAACCGATACCTCTTTTAAACCTATAGATATCAATGCAGGAGCTAAATTTTTAGCAGAATACAAACCAGATGAAATACCGATACCGATAGCTAATACATTTTTTAAAGCTGAATATACTTCGCTTCCTTTTTCGTCTAAATTTATTACTATTTTAAAAGTCTCGTTATTAAATAAATTTGCTATTTCTGATAAAAACGTTTCGTTCTTTCCCACGGCATTGATAATAGTCAAATTATTCTGAAATACCTCAGTTGCAAATGAAGGCCCGATTAATGAACAAATGTTTAATAAATTTTGATCTAATACATCAGAAATTACCTCAGAAAAAAATTTTTTAGACACACCGTCAATACCTTTAGCAACATTTATGACATTAATTTTTTTATCGCCGATTATTTTTTTAATATTATTTAAAACCGAAACGATAACTGTTGTAGGAACAGCAAGTACTAATAAATCAAAATCTTCAAGGGCTTTAGTTAAATCCGCTGTAGCTTGAACATTTTGTGGATTATTAAATTTAGTTTCTCCAAAATATTTTGTATTTAGTCCATTATTTATATCACTAATTTCTTGTTGATCAATACCTCATAATGTTACTTTTTTATTGTTTTTCGATAGAACTGTAGCTAAACCAGAAGCTCAGGCCCCAGAACCTATAAATGTTATTTTTTGCATAATATCACCATGTCTTTCTTTAACTATAAATTTTATCAAATTTAATTTATTTTCTTATAGCAAGTTCAATCAAATTTACAAAATTTATATATCTTATAGTTTTTGTAAGCTTTTTTGCTTTCTGAATCTTGCGCTGCTAACCTGAATGTTTTTTTGAAACTGAATAGTCCTATAAGTTTAATAAAACTGAAAATGTATAGGACTACAGTGATAATAACCGAGAAGCTTAATAAGACTTTATGCCATGTTTCAATTCAACCTAAGAAGAAGAATAGTACAGCAGTGCCAATGTGTATTACTATAGATATTAAAAATAAGAATTCAGTCATTTTAGAGTAGCTTTTAAGTCTGGACTCGATAATTTCAGGATTAGTTTGAAAGGTTTCTAAATCATTTTTATAATCAAATTCACAAATATTCATTTATTCACTCTCCAATTGGTCGTATAATTTTTCAATTTTAAATAGGTCTAATTCTTGAATTCTAGTAAATTCACCTAAATTAAGATTTTTGTACGCCTGTTTTATTTTTTCGTCACTATATTTTGTTTTTAAACTTCATGACAATTTTTTTCGTCTAGAAAGAAAACATAATTTAAAGAAATCCTTAAGCTTATTGAATTTTGAATTATTTTCGTCCTTAAATTCTAATGTAACAATTGCTGAATCAACCTTAGGACTTGGTGAAAATAATGTTTTTTTAACAAATAATTCTTTTTTTACATCAGCAACGTACTGGACAGTTATTGATAATTTTGAATAATCTGGTGTATTTATTTTTGCTACTAATCTGTCTGCAACTTCATTTTGAACCATTAATGTAGCTCTTTTGAAGTTATTACGGTTTTCAATTATTTTAAAAATTATTTCACTAGTGATGTAATATGGAATATTGCCTACAATTTCAAAACCATTAAAATCACTTAAGTCCGCATCAAGAAAATCACCCTTAATAATTTGATTTTCGGACAAAATATTATTTTTAAGCAAGTGATTAATCATATCTTCATCAATTTCGAAGGCAATTAATTTATTTGCCTTCTTGTTTAGTTCTTCGGTTAATGCTCCTAAACCCGGACCAATTTCAATAATTTTCTTACCTAGTGGACTTATTACTTCAATAGTTTTTTTAATTATGTTTTTATCATTCAAAAAATTCTGCCCAAATTTCTTTTTCGCTACTATACTTTTACCTTTTGACATTTAAATTAAAAAACTCCTTCGCATTTTTAACAACTTGTTTGGCAAATTTTTCAGGAGCCATTTTTTTAATTCCGGCTAAAAACATAGTTGTATAGATTACATTTTCAGAAACATTTTCAGTTCCTCTCTTATTAGCGGGCGAAAGATAAGGAGCATCTGTTTCGGTTAATATTCTGTCAATTGGAAGCCAATCAACAACTCCAATAGTTTTTTGTGCATTTTTATAAGTAGAAACACCGCTTATACTGAAATATGTATTGAATTCAGAAAATTTTTTGGCTCAGTAAAGGTCTCCGCTAAATGTGTGTATCATAAATTTAACATCTTGATACTGTTTCAATATTTCATACAATTCTTCATATGAATCACGCATATGAATAACAACGGGTAAGTTGTATTTTTGAGCAACTTTTATTTGTGAGTGCAAAGATGAAATTTGGATTTCTCTAGGGACCGAATCTCAAAAGAAATCTAAACCAATTTCACCAATAGCTTTAACATCACCGGTTATTTGTTTTTCAAGGTTTAACCCATCTATCTCGCCTGTGGCATGATTTGGATGAATACCAATTACAGGATATGTAAAATCGTATTTTTTACAGGTGTCGATTACCTCATTATTTTCTTCAAGACTGCAACCGGTAACCATCATAATTTCAACACCCTCATTAAAAGCATTCATTATTGTTTCATCAGGATTTTTATAATATTCTTTCAGTGGATGCGTATGCGCATCAACAAATTTTATTGCCATATTTTCCTCTACTTCCCTAGACAAAAGTTCTTAAACATATCATCCAATAATTCTTCATTGTCTGCTCTACCTGTTATATCGGTTAAATTTTTTCAAGCCTCTGTAATATCAATAATTACCAAGTCAGAATATAGACCCATATTTAATGAATTGATAGCAGATTCAATATTATTCTTAGCTTTTTTAATTAAAGCTAGTTGACGAGCATTCGTTACAAAATCAGCATCATTAATACTCATTGTTTTAAATTTACTAACTAATGTTTCTAATAAGCTATCAATATCATTGTTTTGAGCACTTATAGAAATGAATCCTTTAGGTGCCTTAGCTAGGTCTTTTTTATTTCAAACTGTAATTAATTCTTTGTTATATTTTTTACCTAACTCAATTACTCTCGTGTCGAATTCGTCATTTTGTTGTTGTGTATCACAGACATGAATAACAACATCGGCATTTTTTATTTGCTCAAAAGACTTTTCGATTCCTATTTGTTCAGCCTTAGCATTTGCATGTCTGATTCCGGCGGTATCAATAAGTTTAAATAGAATACCTTTATACTGTCAAGAAGCTTCGACTAAATCTCTAGTAGTACCAGCTTCATCGGTAACGATAGCTTTTTCCTCACCAAGCAAACAATTTAATAATGAACTTTTTCCAACATTGGGCTTTCCAATTATTGCGACTTTAATTCCTTCGAAAAGCAGTCTGGAATTCTCACTTTGTATAACTAAATTACTTATTTTAGTATTTAAATCGGATAACTCTTTAAGTAATCCGTTGTCAAGAATTTTCTCTACATCATCATATTCAGGATAGTCGATATTAACTTCTATTTTTCCAATTAAATACATTAATTTTGATTTCAAATCTTCAATTAATTTACTCGTACGTCCATCAAATTTTTGAACAGCTAATTCAGTTTGAATCATTGATTGAGCATGTATTAAATCATTTATTGCTTCCGCTTTGATTAAATCCATTTTGCCATTCAAGAAGCTTCTGCGAGTAAATTCACCCGGTGTGGCTAATCGAGCCCCGTTAGCTAAAAGCAATTCTAAAATACGGTTAGTTATTACAACACCACCGTGACAATTTATTTCAACTGTATCCTCACCGGTGAATGTTTTTTCACCTATAAACCACATAACTAATACTTCATCAATTATTTTGTTTCCATTTAAGTTATCAATAATATTACCGTAAGTTATCGTGTGATTTTTTCCTATTTTTCCAGAGAAAATTTTCGAGACTATTTGAGTACTTTCACTACCACTAACTCTAATTATTGAGATGGCTTGATTTATTTTTCCACCTGAAGAAATTGCTGCTATTGTGTCATTTATCATATTATCTATTTTACCTTATTATTAATTTATATTAAAAAAAGCAGATAACTGCTTTCGGTGTTATTTAAACAAATGGAGCGGATGACGGGAATCGAACCCGCATAATCAGCTTGGAAGGCTGGAGTTCTACCATTGAACTACATCCGCATAATTTCTTAATTATTATAATAAAAAAACAAAATGAAAAAAACAAAAAAATATTTTTTTCATTAGATGATCAAATATTAAACAAATATAATAAATAAAAGCAGGGTAAGAAGGAAAACTTAGATTTTAAAGAACTATAAAGCTATTAAAACAACATTAATAAGATTGATTTAAAAATTCTAATTTTTCTTTTATAATTTTTGTCAAATTAACTGAATAAATCACCTAAGTTGGCGAAGTTATTAATATCAAAAATCAACGACAAAAAAGCTACCGAAGAAAATAATGCTAGTGTGATGAATTATCAATTGTTGAATTAGGACGCATGTCACATCATATTTTTACAATTGCTACACATACTAATATTAATTTGGCAAAATTGGTTATAGTCAAAGATGTCGGTGCAGCAACGTGCAATAAACTTAAAGTAATACATTGAATCAATAAATAAAATCACCAAATTATGCGTTGGTGATTTTATTTTTTCACATCTTATCTACAAAAAATAAATCATTAACCTTCACAAAAGAATTTTAGACGTCTAAACGCCTTAAGTCAACGTTAGAAAAGGTCTTTTGCCAAAACTTTTTGATTATCCTTTAAATAATCTTATTTAGCAGTAGCTTAAAATAAAAAAACAAGGATAATGCCCTTGTTTAAGATTTTTATTTTGTTGCGTCAATTAACAATTTCATTGCTTTAGTATCAGCAGCATTTAGGAAAGTTTCATATGCTTTCATCATATCACTTAAATTGAATTCGTGAGTAATTAGTTTTTCGACTGGCAATTTACCTGTTGACACACCATTAATTAATAATGGAGTCGTATTTGTATTAACTAAACCGGTTGTAATTGTCAAGTTTTTAATTCATAGATTTTGAACATCAAAATCAACTTTTTTACCGTGAACACCAACAACAGCAATGTGTCCTCCGGCTTTAACGATTTCTTGACATGTTTGTCATGTTTGTGGAACACCAACAGCTTCGATAGCAACATCAACACCATCTGCACCAACAATTTTTTGAACATCTGCTAAAAGATTTGCTGATGGAACAATTGTGTGAGTTGCACCTAATTTTTTAGCCATTTCCAATCTGTTTGGGTCAAGGTCAATAACGATGATGTTGGCAGGTGAGTATAGTTGTGAAGTTAATAATACACCCATACCAACCGGACCAGCACCTACAATGGCAATAGAATCTCCAGGTTTAACATTACCATATTTAACACCAATTTCGTGTCCTGTAGGAAGCGCGTCAGACAACATAACTGCTATATTATCAGAAATTGTTTCTGGATATTTATATAAACTGTTATCCGCGAATGGAACACGTACATATTCTGCTTGGGTACCATTAATCATGTATCCAAATTTTCATCCACCTTCGTCTTCACGACAGTGTGAGTAAAGTTGTTTTCTACAGTTGTCGCATTTGCCACAAGGTGTAACACAAGAAATAAGAACTTTATCTCCTACTTTAACGTTTGTAACACCTTCACCAACTTGTTCTACAACACCAATTCCTTCGTGTCCTAGAATTCTTCCTGAAGCTACTTCAGGGTTTTTGCCTTTGTAAATACCTAAGTCAGTACCACAGATTGTTGTTTTCGTGACTTTAACAATTGCATCTGTAGGTTTTTGAATAACTGGTTTATCAACTAGATCTAAAGAAATCTTGTGATCTCCATGATAAACTAATGCTTTCATTTTCATATATTTTGTTCTCCTATAAAGTGATTTTTTATAATATTGCGTTTTCACACAATATTAATATTAATATATCAAATTTATATTCTCTATTAAATATTTTTTTATTTTTTTTAATTTTAGTACTTGTAGATAGAACACCAAAAACCAATATATATAGGTATTTTGGGAACAAACATTTAAAAATATATAGTGTAGACTACACGTATATTTTTATAAAAAGACTATATTTTACGCAAAAAACAGCATTTTTAGTGGTTTTTGGTATATTTATGTTTTTAGTTGAGTATGATTCATCATATATATTGTTTTAGAAATATCAAATTAGAGGTTATGAAATTGTTTCCAAATTTTCCACATTATCACATAATTAGTTAATTTTAGTTGAATTTAAATAATTAAATTCAACAGGTTATTTTTATTACCTTTTTATTTATTTTTGTTCTAAAAATAAATAAAAAAACTCCATCCGGAGCATTATTCTCTGAAAACTGAATAGTAATTTAAAACTCATTGAAATGTATAAAATACACATTACTTTTAAACCTATTGATTTATTAGTACTGGTCAGCTCAACATATCGCTATGCTTACACATCCAGCC
>NZ_JANSFS010000005.1:0-85994 GCF_024742155.1 Mycoplasma zalophidermidis
AAGTACAAAAGTACTTCGCTCGACATGCATGTATTAGGCACACAGCCAGCGTTCATCCTGAGCCAGGATCAAACTCTCGAAAAAATTGACTTCGTCATGTTTATATATCTAGTTTTCAAAGAACAATGCGTTATTTATAAAACGCTTAATAATAATATCACGCTTTCAAATAAAAACCAAATATTTTTTTAATTTTTTTCGGTCATTTTCGTCAGGTAATTTAACTAACATATGCTAGTGATTATTATTTTAATATAGTTTAGATTTTTACAAAATTTTTTTATATTTTTTTTATAACAAGAACTTCTAGTTTTTATAATATATTAATATTAAATTTAATATTGTACCTTATTAATGTTTTAATTATTTCTTTATCAAATAAACTTTGCTAAATAAATTATTGTCAATTCCTAATTCGAATTATTATCGAATTAATAATTAATGGTTCGAATAAAAAATAAAAAACAGCGCGAAAGCGCTGATTAAAAAATTAGTGTTTAACTATTTAAAAAATTCGTAAACTTTTTCGTAATTAGGTTCATTACTAACTTCTTTAACATACTCAACATGTAATACTTCGTTATTTTCATCCAAGACGAATACGGCCCTAGTCAATAAACCAACTTCGTCTAATTTTGTTCCAGTTTTAAGACCAAAATCATTATATCTAAATTCGCTAAGCGGAATAACTTTTTTATTATCACGAGCAGTGCATCAACGAACAAAAGCGAATGGTAAGTCATAAGAAATTGCCAACACAGGGTAATCTAAATTTTTAAAATAATTCATAAACTTTGTAGTTTCCATTTCACAAACGCCCGTATCAATTGAAGGTATTGAAATAACTAATTTCTTTGATTTTGGTAAATCATCAAAATTAAAGTCACTTAAATCTAAATTAACAGCTTTAAAAGTTGGAAATTTATCTCCCACATTAATTTGTTTACCTAAGAGCTCGACAAGTTTTGATTTAAAATTTACTTTCATTTTATCTCCATTTCTATCCTTATTATACATGCATTGCGCACAGAGAAGACACCATTGCAAATAAATAATTAGTCATTTTAAGTATTATAAGACTATTCAACAACACTATTATTTATTAGATATTAATTTTGAAATGTCTAATTTACAAATATTGTGCTTACTATTTTAAATATAAAAACAGCAATAAACAAGAAAACAAAATAAAAGCAAAAGTGCATTGTGCGTAAGTTTGTTTAGCTTACCAAAACGATTACAAGTACTTTTCAAATCAAAAGTTTACGTATGACGTATCCTAAGGTATTTATTTGCATAAACAAAAAAATAAAATAAATCATTGCCACCAACCATACAGCGAGTTGTTAAAACAATTAATCAAAAGAGCTGTATTGCATTTTGGGTTATACGCAAAATTGCTCAGAAATACAAATTCACAAAATTAAATATTCAAGAAAAGGTCGAACACATAAAAAATAACAATTTAAGTAATCACCA
Organism: Mycoplasma zalophidermidis; assembly: GCF_024742155.1. NCBI lineage: Bacteria > Bacillati > Mycoplasmatota > Mollicutes > Mycoplasmatales > Mycoplasmataceae > Mycoplasma > Mycoplasma zalophidermidis. The sequence goes on from NZ_JANSFS010000005.1 coordinate 1,480, forward strand.
ATTTTACAATTTTGGAAATTATTTGATATTGTTTAAAACGATATTATAAGTTTGTCTCTTTAAAAATATTGCCTTCGCCCAAAACACGTTATTTAACGGACTCATGTAAAAATATGGAAAAAATATGGAAATTTATTAAAATATTATGGCAATACTTAAAAAATGAAACTATATAAATCCATAAATGTATAATTTAGAAGCAAATATATCAAAATATTTATAAAATCTCATTTCGAGTCCCATTATTTTTTTGATGCTAATGCATAAAGGAATTATTATATGAAAAAATTAAATAAATTTATACTATTGCCGCTAGTAGGTTTTTCATCAGCTGCTTTAGCAGTTGTATCCGCAGCTTGTCAAAAACAGGATAATCAAAATGAAAAATCAATAATTAGCGGTAAAACCAATCAAACCGAAACAAATAAATATGAAGTTAAGTTAAGTAAAATTGATTCTGAATTTGCAAATTGAGCAATGAATGTTGATAACATCTTTAAATTAGAATCATCAGATACAGATGTGCTTAAGGAATTACAAGGTCAAAAATTATTTTATTCTTACTCATCTAAAGCGATAATCGTTTCGCCAGACAGACCTAAAGGCGGGACAGAATGAAATCAAGCAAAAAAACTTTTTGTTTTAAAACAAAATCCTTCAAATACAAGTTTTCAATTTTGTAGCATAGACAGCGACGAAAAAAACCCCAGCGATGAAATCGCATTTAATATTGACGGAAATGTATTAACTTTAAAATATAAAGCAAGATATTATAAAGGAAAAAACGCTCCAAGTCTTATTTCCGAAAATGTTTATGAAACAAAATTTAAAATAAAAAACGGAGTTTTGCTGGACAACGCAACACCCCAAACGAACGTTAACCTTTCAAAAAATAAAGAAAAAATTAATGGTTCTTTAAATGAAAAGTTAACTGATATTAAAATTATTGGTAAATTTAGCGATCAATATCCTGATTTAGTTGCTCCTTCAATCACTAAAGCAACGTCAATTAAATATGATTCACATGACAAATTTTATAGTTCTTTAGAGGGCAAAAGTGGTCAACAACTAATTGATGCCTTAATGCAACTACAACGTCAACACCGTAATTCCACTGGTGAATATGGAGATTTGCACAGAACATATCGCGATGCATTTGTCGATAAATATTATGAAAAAGATGGTTCGTTACTTGATATGTATGAAGAAATTCCAAATGGAAATGATAAGTATACTTATTCGTTTAATAACAATGGAACAACTGCTGCAGGCGAGGGAGGCGGATGAAACCGCGAACATATCATTGCTCAATCCTGATTTGGTAAAGAATCTCCAATGAGAAATGATGCTCACCACGTTTGGCCAACAGATATTCACGTTAATGGCAAACATAGCAATTACCCATACGGAAATGTAAAAAGCGGTTGAACATCAATTAATGGAACTAAGGTTGGAACTGGCGTTGATGGTGGATATGTAACCGAAGTGATTAATGAGTTCAAAGGTGATGTGGCTAGAGCTATTTTGTATTTTTATCTAACATATAATGATAGAAATATAACTCAAAAGGGTGTTGCAAGCAGATTATTTGATAGTTCAAATAATAATAAAATTAAAGCACACTTTTTAAATGAATTATTAGAATGAAACGATAGAGATTCAATCACTCAGTTTGATTTAGACAGAAATAATGGAATTTACAAACACCAAAGAAATCGCAATCCTTTTATTGATTATCCCGAATTAGTCGATGTGGTATTTAGAAATGATACACAATATGTATTCCACGATAAAGGTATTGCTAAAGAATTAGTATTCTAGAAATAAGCGTAGGCTTATTTTTTATTTTTTTACTCAATAAATGATAATTATTTCCTTTTTTCCGGGACTGATTTGATTTTTACCTAATTAAAAGTATGAGAAAAAAGAGAATTACGAAATATTTACTTGGGGTGATTTTATTATTTTTCGGAGCTTTAACAATCTCTTTAGTAAACGACCAAAGGGTAATAAAGGTGAATGAATCTAAGAAAAAAACCATTATTGTAAATGTGAAAGGCGCAGTAAATAATCCCGGAGAATACGAAATAGATGTAGGAACCAAATTTATTGATATTTTAAAAATTGCTGGCATTACAAATGATAGTGATTTGTCAAAAGTTCCAATTGATAGTCATGTCGACAAATCCTCAACCATTGAAATACCATATAAAAAATCTACGTCAAATAAAATTCACTGGGATAGATTGAATACAGTAGAACAACTGATTGAAAGGGGAATAAAAGGAAAAATTGCATTAATTATCATAAACAATAAGAACAAGATCGGTAAACCAACTTGAGAAAAAATTGCATCATTAAAGGGTATTGGGCCCGCAAGCATCAAAAAATTAAAAACTATCATAATCCTATAGCATCATGAATAATCAGTTTTATGATTCCTATTTTTTTACATTTATCAATAACTTCGTTTTACTTAAGGTATTTATGATTAATAATTTTAAGCTTATCTTCTATTTATCTACTAATCATTAGCAAGAAGTTATTTTTATTAGCTGTTCTATTAGTAATAATTTATTTATTGCATTTTGCTCGCTGAAATAATAATGAAAATATTACTATAAATGAGCAAATTACATTCAATGCTCGTATCGTTAAAACTTCAGAAAAATACACAATAATAAGTTACAAAAATGTCAATTTGCTGTTTTATCAAAATAAATTTAACACGGCCGAAAACCTATATGCCGGCAACACCGTAGAAATAAAAGGCATTCCAAGAATAAACGAGGAAAAATATAATGACTTTTTTAATAAACAGAATATAGATTTTTTATTGGAGAAACCAATTGTCTTAGAAGTAAAAAAACCAAAATTATCTATTGAAAATTTAATAAATAATTACTGTAAAAATCAACCAATACTATTTCAAAAATATTGAAAATTAATAATTTTTGGTTCTAATGACAATGTGAATGACATAAAACAAAACGCAATTAAATTGAACATAATCCACTTGTTAGTTATATCCGGAATTCACTTCGATTTAATTTATAAAATATTTACAATATTTATCAATAAAATTAAAAATAAAAAAATGCAAGTTTGAGTAAAGGTATTATCATTAATAATTTCATTTTATTATTTGTGTTTAATACCTAATTTTATACCCCCTCTAAGAGCGTTCATAATGTATATATTTAAAATTTTTAAAAAGAATAAATGAATCGGTTTAGCCACATCTTCGTTAATAACTTTTTACATTAATTTTTATCTTATATATAATTATTCTTTCATTTTGACTTACTCAGTTACATCAATAATTATGTTAATTAATAATTTAAAAATAATTAGGAACCGAAAAAATGTTTTTTTCAAATATTTATTAGTTTCATTTTTGATTTCCGTTTTTACACTACTATTTAATATAAAATTTAATAAATCAATTAATCTTTTAGGAATGATATGAGTAATTTTATTTACTCCTTTAATAGAATTTGCGTACTTGGGTTCTGTGCTTTTTTGGTTTAGTCCACAATTTTTATCGTTTATATATGAATCTTTAGATTTAGCTATAAATTTAGCCGTAAAACTTTCTCCAATTTTAATCCTAAACATAGAAATTAGCGAAGTTTCTTTATTAATATGATATGCATCTTGAGTAATTATTTTACTAATTGTACTTAAACATAGACTTTTTTGAAAAAAAGCAAAAAAAATTAGCACTTAAAATATAAGACTGCTAATTTGTGGTAAAATAATTATGTAAATATATTCGACAAAATAAATTGAAAGGAATTTTAATTATGGCAAAAGAAGTAATTATTGGTATCGACTTAGGTACTACTAACTCTGTTGTTTCTATCGTAGATAATGGAACGCCAGTAGTTTTAGAAAACCTTAATGGTAAAAGAACAACACCTTCAGTTGTTTCATTTAAAGATGGAGAAACAATCGTTGGTGAAAACGCAAAGAATCAAATTGAAACTAACCCTGACACAATAGCATCAATTAAGAGATTAATGGGTACAAAACAAACCGTTAAAGCAAACGGAAAAGAGTACAAACCCGAGGAAATTTCAGCAATGATTCTATCTAATTTAAAAAAATACGCAGAAGAAAAAATTGGGCACAAAGTAGAAAAAGCAGTTATAACTGTTCCAGCATACTTCAATAACGCACAACGTGAATCAACAAAATTAGCAGGTAAAATTGCGGGTCTAGAAGTATTAAGAATAATTAATGAACCTACTGCTGCTGCATTAAGTTTTGGTCTAGATAAGACCGATGAAGAAAAGAAAGTTCTTGTTTTCGACCTTGGTGGTGGTACATTTGACGTTTCTATTTTGGAATTAGCAGACGGTACATTCGAAGTATTATCAACCGCCGGAGATAACGAATTAGGTGGAGATGATTGAGATCATGCTATCGTTAATTGATTAGTTAACAAAATCAAAAAAGAACACAATTATGATGTTACGGAAAATAAAATGGCAATGGCTCGTTTAAAACAAGCTGCTGAAAAAGCAAAAATAGATTTATCTTCATCAATGGTTGCTCATATTTCACTACCTTTCTTAATTTTCATTGAAGGGCAAGCCCCAATTAACGTTGAAGCTGAATTAAAACGTAGTGAATTTGAACAAATGACCGCATCGTTATTAGAAAGATGTAAAGCACCTATTGACAGAGCACTTAGTGATGCTAAAATATCATTGTCTGAAATTAGTGATGTTTTACTTGTTGGGGGTTCAACAAGAATGCCCGCCGTTCAAACACTAGTTGAAACAAAACTAGGTAAAAAACCAAATAAATCTGTAAACCCTGATGAAGTTGTTGCAATGGGAGCTGCAATTCAAGGTGCAGTTTTAGCCGGAGATATAAGTGATATCTTATTAGTTGATGTTACACCTTTGACTCTTGGAATCGAAACAGAACACGGTATCGTTGCTTCATTAATAGAACGTAATACGAGAATTCCTATTACTAAAACCAAAACCTTTACCACAGCCGCTGATAATCAAACAGCAGTTACAATTCATGTAGTACAAGGTGAAAGAAAATTAGCAAATGACTGTAAATCATTAGGTATGTTCAACTTAGATGGTATTGAACCAGCACCACGTGGAACAGCCCAAATTGAGGTATCATTTACTATTGATGCCAATGGTATTACCACAGTTTCTGCTAAAGACCTAAAATCTGGTAAACAAGAAAGTAAAGTAATCAAAAATTCATCAAAATTAAGTGATGAAGAAGTAGATAAAATGGTTAAAGATGCTGAAGCAAATAGAGAAGCCGACGAAAAACGCACCCAAGAAATTGAAACAATTGTCCGTGCTGAATCATTAGTTTCTAAAATGAAGCAATCTTTAGAAGAAAACAAAGATAAAATCAACGAAGAACAAAGAAAAATATCGGAAGAAAAAATTTCAGAACTAGAAAAATTATTAGAATCTAAGGATTACGAAACCTTAAAACAAAAACTAGATGAAATTGACAAGGCATTCGAAATGATAAATGCCGAAATGCAAAAACAAGAAGATCAAGGCTTTAAGGAAGAAGACGCAAAATAATAAAATGTCCACTTTTAATTAAAAGTGGACATTTTATTATTTAAAATTGTATTTAACTAGTCGTTTCTTAACAGAATCGTAAACGGCGTAATCAAAATCTTTGTTTATTTTATTTATTGGTAATACAATAATAGCTTCATCGCTGTCAAATTTATTATCATATTTTGCATTATGATTGGTTTCTTTTTTATTGATGTAAAGTAGGGAATAGTCAACTCTTTTATCATTATTTAATTTATTGTTTGGATCCAAATTGAAAACAGCTTTAATGTATTTAACATCATCACTATTAAAAGTAGTAGTGGTTCAACCCGCTGCATTTAATTTATTGTTAAAACTAAACAGTAATTCTGCTGGAATTGATGAATTAATATCATTTATTTCCATATTTTTGAATTTGATAACTTTTGTCGGATAATGTACACTCGGTGTTGCTGGGTGTCCTTTATAATAAATTTTGTATTGTGGAAATAATATTTTTAGCACTTCTGAGTACAAAAACAAGCCTTTTTCGAATTTGTTGTGAGTTCCTAAAATAATTAAAGAATTTTCAGGATCGAAATTTTCTTCATACAATGAGTTTGATAAATTGTAATTATTTTTCATTAAAGTTATTTTTTCATTAGACTTAGAAATTTCACTAAAAGCCTTTCCTAAATTATTGTCGGTTATATTAGGCAAAATAACGTTATTAGTAAACAATTTGAATTCATCTGTTATATTACTATTATCGACCAATTTAGAAAAAGTATATTTATTTGCAATCATTGATACATTTTTGGAATCGTACATCTTTAAACCAAATGGACTAATTTGACCTTGAAATTTTACATTAAAGGGGGTTCAAGTTCAATAATTTATAGATTTAGTTCGCAGAACTTGTTCAGTAAGATTCTTTATATATTCTTTGTATTCTAGTAATGTATTATCTGGTTTATGATTATTAAATATCTTCAGTGTATTAACTTCCGTAAAACTGCCATCGGTAAGAAGATAAAAATGATAATTTTTTACGTTACTTAAGGTAATAAATAAGAAATATAGATATGAATTATAATCGTTGATGTAGAAATTTATTTTTGCCTCCGGGTTTTTGTCTAAAATACTTCTTGTAAGCAATAAAGTTTTTTCAATTCCATTATCGTATTTACTAACTATATGTTTTGAAGTATCATAATTAATGTGATCTTCTTTAGAAACAAAAGGGTTTAAATACTCATTTTTTGGGAAATAATCATAATTTAAACTTAGATTCCTATCAACTCAAATATATGATGGTATTTCATCATTTCCTTGGCTTTGTTTAACATGGTGGATGTATTTAAAATTTGGATCATTTAAAATGAGACTTGTTTGAAAAATCAACACAGGCATTGTACCCGTCAAAAATGCAATGTTATATTCATTTGATTTTTTGAAACTATAATCAACATTAAAAATATTATTACCCAAATTATTTACATTTATGTTTTTACTGATAATATCAGTTTGAACTTCTACACTAGATGTAGATTTTTTATTATCTATTTTTACATTTTTATTGTTTGCACACGTAGATGCAACAAAACTAGAAAATATTATTTGTGTTGTTATCAAAACAGACAATAATTTTATTTTTTTCATATTATCTCCTAATCGCCATTATTAAATACTACTAACATAAAAATGTAAATTTCCATAAATTTGCCTCACAATTAATAAAATATAAAATCAATTAAATAAATTATACTCCAACTAAAAATAGGGGAAAAAATTAATATTTAGCTTTTCACTTCGTTACAATAAAAATCAAATAGTGTAAAATTATTCTATGAAATTAACTGATGAAAACAACATTCAATATAAATCCTACAGATTAAATAGAAAAAAGCATTTTATTCTATCTATCATTTTAAGAATACTGGTATTCGCGAGTTCACTATCACTTAGCTGATTAATTGTATACAAACTAGCAAATTATAACGCTCTGATTAGTGATTTACCATCAGATTGAAGATTGATTGTACTATTTTCATTTCTGATGTTGTTGAATATTTTTACCATTGACTTATTCGCAACGTTTCTTATGAGATTTTTCTTAGGGCTTGCTTTTTTCCTATCCTTTAGAAAAACAAAAAATAAAATAAGAAAAATTGATGTCACCTCTGTAGCAGATGCCAAGATAGCATTGCTTTATCCTACTAAGGATGATTTTTCGTCAGAAGCCGTGTTGGAATCGATAAATCAATCTTACAAAAACATCCATTTTTTTATATTAGATGACTCGAAAAAATCAAAATATATTTCAATGATTGATTCGTTTATACAACAAAATCAACATCTAAACATCACGGTTATAAGACGTGAAATTAAAAAAGGGTTTAAAGCTGGAAATATAAACAACTTTCTATCATTGTACAAAAATCAATTTGACTATTATGTTTGATTGGATTCTGATGAAAAATTATGTTTTGACTTCGTAGAACGATGTCTACAATACTTCTATTACTATTCTAACTTAGGTATAGTACAAGGAAATCATAAATCAGATACTCCTCAAACACAATTTCAAAATTTATTGTCTCGTTGCATTCCTTGAAAACTTCCAATAATAAATGAATATTATAATTTTATTGGTCACTCTTTTTTATATGGGCACGGTGCCATGATTTCTAACGAGACCTTATCAACCATGGATTTCAAGATTCCAGAAATCGTAATCGAGGACATAGCAACCTCTATTGTCGCAAAAAGTAATAAATTTCAAACTATTTTTGCTTCCGAGTTAGTAAATACCGAGGAATTCCCAGTTAGCTTCAATGCATTCCGTGTAAGACAACTAAAATTTGTAAGTGGAGATCATGACCTGTGATTCAGAGTATTTATTAGAAAAATAGGTCGCCACAACAATATATTCAGTATGTTTCAAATTCTTTCAAACATTTCTCTTTCAAACGTATTATTTTTAGTTTTTAACTTATTAATTTTAATATTTCAAATTATTTCTAATGTTTTTAGTGTAGCTTCAAATATAGACTTAAACTTTTATTTTGGCTTCAAGTATAACATTTTTATCATTTTACTTATTACTGGATCTTTTATTGCGTCGCTAATCCCGGTATTTATTCATATTGCAATAGTATCTAAAAGAAAATGATTAGTACCATTTCAAATTATTTTTTACCCTGTCATAACATTTATCATGTACACATCTCTTCTAGTTGACTGTTGAATTAAAGCGTTTATTACAATTTTTGGTATAAAAGCAAAGTTTGTTACAACACCAAAAACTAATGAAAAAATTTCTTTTGGTAAAAAAATTTTAGCTAACATAATCCCTATTTCAACATTATTAATTATCGCAACATTACTAATTGTTAATTTTGTATTTGTTCATATAATTAGCCTTTATTTCATAGTTTATTTGACAGTAACCTTTGTAATACCAATAATTTTTCGTGTTTTATTCTCGTTGCTTTCAAATATGAAGATTAAAATAAATTAAGCCTAAGTCGGCTTATTTTTTATTTTGTTTTAGGAATTTTTAATTTTTATTATTTTTAATTTTTTTATAACTTAAAATATTATTATGAATAATTTAGCTAATGAATTAAGACCCAAAACCCTAAATGACATAGTAGGTCAAAAAAATATTGTTAATTTACTAAAAAAAGTTGTTGAAAGCAATATGTATACAAGTTACATTTTTTTTGGTGAATCAGGTGTTGGTAAAACCTCGACAGCTATTGCTTTAGCTAATGATTTAGGTTTAAAATATGCTTTATTTAATGCTAGTGTAGATAACAAAAATGAATTAATTACAATGATAAATAATAATGACATAGTTATCATTGATGAAATCCATAGATTAACCAAAAACTTGCAAGATATCTTACTTTCTTATCTTGAATTTGATAAAGTGATAATTTACGCAACAACAACTGAAAATCCTTATTTTAGAGTCAACCCAGCATTAAGAAGTCGAATGCAGATTTTACAGTTCAATAAATTAGATGAACATGACGTTTTTGAAGCGTTAAAAGTGGTTATTAAACAAAACTACCCAGAATTAAACATTAACGATGATAATATTTTATGTTTAATTAGGTATTCGACCGGAGATTATCGGTTTTGTTTGAATAATTTACAAATGCTCGCAACATTAAGCAACGGTCAAGAAATTAGCGAAGATATTATTAAGACATTAATACCCAACATAAATTTTTATGTCGATAAAGACTCAAACGCGCACTACGATCATTTATCAGCATTTCATAAGTCATTACGAGGTTCTGATGTTGATGCGGCATTATATTGAGGGGCAATAATTTTAAAGAGCGGTGATTATCAGGGCCTATTTAGACGTTTAACTGCTGTAGCGTATGAAGACATTGGTCTTGCAGACCCTAATGCTTCATTACGTGTTGAAGCAGCTTTAAATGCCGTTGAGCGTTTAGGGTTTCCAGAAGCCAACATACCAATTTTCTATTTAATAACCCAATTGGCACTTTCCCCAAAAAGTTCATCTACATACAAAGCAATGAACAAAATGATTAATTTTATTGAAGAGGGTAATATTTTTGAAGTACCTAAACATTTGAAAGATTCGCATTTTACTTCCGCATCTAAACTTGGCTACGGAATTGATTATAAATATCCACATGATTACCCAAATTCTTGAGTTAACCAAACTTATTTACCTAAAAAAATTGAAAATATGAAGTTTTTTACTCTAAGTGAAAACGATAATAAAAAAACCACTGATTACTATAATCTAATAGCAAATTGAAAGGACAAAAAAGATGAAAATTAATATTGAAGAAATTAATACATTTGAAGAGCTTAAAATAGCCAAAAACAAAATCTATGGAAAAGAAGGAGAATTAGCTCAGTTACAAATTAAATTAAAAACAGCTCCAAACGATAAAAAAAGAGAAATCGGTCAACAAATTAACAAAATCAAATCAGATTATGAACAATTATTTCAAGAAGCTGAAAAAAAATTAGAAGACAAAAGAATAGACAACTTAGTTAATAATACATTTATTGACGTTACTCAACCTACTATAACACCTGGCTCATTGCACCCTATCACAATTATTGAAAATAGAATGCGTGATTGATTTATCCAAAATGGATATTTTGAATCTACAGCAGGTGAAATTTGTTCTGATTACTACAACTTTGAAAAATTAAATATGCCATCCGACCACCCAGCAAGAGCAATGCATGACTCACTATATTTGAACCCAACAACATTACTGAGAACACACAATACCGGAATTAGTGCTGCGGAACTAGAAAAAAATGCAAATAAACCACTGAATAACTTCGCAATCGGAAAAGTTTACCGTAATGATGAAGATGATGCAACTCACTCACATCAATTCACTCAACTAGATTTTGTGAGCGTTGGTAATGTAAGCTTCCCTAATCTTATTTGAACTCTAAAATCTCTATTGAGTTATGTTTTTGAAGAAGAATTAGAATTAAGATTAAGACCTAGCTTTTTTCCATTTACAGAACCAAGTGTTGAAGTTGATATTTTTTACAAAAATCGTTGAATTGAAGTTTTAGGTGCTGGAATGTTGCACCCAAATGTAATGAAATTAGCTGGTTATGATAACAAAAAATATAATGGGTTTGCAGCCGGTGTAGGAATCGAAAGAATAGCAATGGTTAAATATGGAATTAAAGATATTCGGGAGTTCTATACAAACGATTTAAGAACACTCAACCAATTTAATGCCGAAAAATAAATTTGATACTTTTCTAAATATTGAGAAAAAGAAAAACTACTTTATAGAACTTCAATCCAAACTTAGACAAGAAGAAATAAATTACGAAATCTATCCAGCTGAAAAAGATAGATTTAGAGCATTAAAATTCTTTGAACCAGAAGATACTAAATTGATTATTTTAGGTCAAGACCCATACTATCTGGCTGGACAAGCTGATGGTCTCGCATTTAGTACAAGACAAAACAAATGCCCTCGTAGTTTAAATAATATGCTTAAAGAACTAATTAAAGATTATCCAAATTCAATTATTGAAACCTATTCACTCGAATCGTGAGCTAAGCAAGGAATTTTACTAATAAACACAACTTTGAGTGTCAGAAGTAAAACTCCAAATTCACATTCAGCTCTAGGATGAGACATATTTGTTAAGAATTTAATTAAATATGTTATTGGATTTAATCCAAAGGTACTATTTGGTTTATGAGGGAAACAGGCACAAGATTTTGTTAAGGAATTTATTGATTTAAAATTAATTAGCCGAGACCAAATTATTGCTTGTTCTCATCCGTCGCCTTTATCATATTCACGCTCAACAAATAGTTTTAAAGATTTTAATTTCTATAAAAAAGTAAATCAAAAATTAACCAAACCAATTGATTTTAGTTTGCGAAAGGAAAATCATGATAGTAACATTAAAAGAATTAAATAAATTTTTGCCAAATAAAAAACTAGATTTGACAGTTGAAAAAGCCATTAATAATCTTGGATATGAAGTCGAATCAATTGCACCACTTAGTGATGTTGAAGGAGTTAAATTTGCCAAAGTTATAAACGTATATGCAAACCCAAATTCTAAAAATTTAACTGTTGTAGAATTGGAACTTGCGGATAATAAACAAATCACAATACAAACAAACGCGAAAAATGCGAAAGTCGGTTGTTATACTACCGCATTTGTTGAAGGAGCTTCTAAAGGGGGCGTCGTTTTTGGTACTAAAAAAATAGCCGGGATAGAATCACAAGGTATGCTTTCAAACTTTAATGAGTTAGGGTTTGATATATCTAAATTACCTTTTAAAGAAGAAGATTTAATGATGCTTGAACAACCATTGCCATTAGACATAGATCCTGTCGAATACTTTGGATTGGACGACTACATTATTGATATTACAACACCCGCTAATCGTTCTGATGCTAATTCATATTATGTGTTAGCCCGTGAATTGGCGGCATATTACAATACCGAATTTAAATGATTCGATTGAGATAACAAAAAAATAATTAATAAATATAAAACTAAGATTTCTTCATCTAAACATCGGGCAGATTATTTGGCTTTTATGGAATGTAAAACATATAAAACTAATACAAACCTATTAGATATGCTATTTTTGGCAAAACACGGAGTTGAGGCGAAGAATATTTGAGCTGTAGATATTTCTAATTTAACATTGCTTTACACTGGGGCACCGACACATGCATATGACAAAGACAAAATTGGTAATAAACTTACTTGTCAAAATTATACTGGTAAGGTTAAAATACTTGGTGATAAAGAAATAGAAGTCAATGACACACTGGCTATTTTCGACGAAAACAAGTTAATTTCTTTAGCATGCGTAATAGGTTGCTCCGAAACCTCTGTAAAAAATGACACAACTCACATCGCGTTCGAAATTGGTGTTTTCGATTCAAAAAAAGTTCGTCATGGAGCCAAAGAAGTAAAAATTGATTCTGCTTCATCGATTCAAGGTGGTCGTGGTGTTAATGCTCATATCTTACGTTTTGGAATGAAATATCTTCAATATAAAGCTTTTGTAGATAAACACCCATTTAGTAATGTTATTGGATTACCTAAATCAAGATTGGGCAATAGTGTTTTACAAAATCGTAAAAAATTGGCACTTTATGCCAACACAGATTTAGGTGGCCTAAAAGTATTTGAAGATGTGGAGAAAAAACTAAAACTAATAGGTTTTAGAATGGATAAAAATAGAATAGTCGCACCAAACTATCGTAAAGATATTCAAACATTCGAAGATATTATTGAAGAATATTTCAGATTTTATGGCTACACAAATTTCAAACCGCTTGCACCGTATTTGATTCCTTTCAAAGTTGATAAAAGAGATATTTCAAAATCATTACTTCAGGCAATGGGTTATAAAGAAGTTAGAACCTTTACATTGGATAGCATTTTAAATAACTACTTAAATCCATTTAGTTTTGAAAATACAATTAAATTACAAACATTTGTTTCAAAAGAAAGAGAAGTTATTAGAAACTCAATAATCACTTCAATGTTACAGGTTGCTAACTATAACATAAAACGTAAAATTGATAAAATTAACATTTTTGAAAAAGGAATGATTAACAATAATAAATACGTAATAGGTTTAGTAACAAATATTAAAAGTTTTACAGAGTTAAAACAAGATATTGTTAATTATTTAAAAACGCCAAATCTTGTTTTTGTCCCATTTATAGATAATGAGTATATTCATCCAAATGTATCTGCAAAAATAATACTTAACAATGAAATGATTGGTTGAATTGGTAAGATTCACGCTAGATACGCAAAAGACGATTTATGAGTTGCAGAATTCAAAGATGTTAAATTAAATACTCAATTAATTTTCAATGAATATGATTCAAGTCCATTAAAAACATTAGATATCACATTTGAATTAGGTAAGAAAGAAAATATAGGGAATAAAATTGACGAAATCAATTCAAAATACAATGTTTTCGAGATTGAACAGATTGACAAATTCGTTACAGATGAATGCAATAAAATAACAATAAGAATAACTGCAGAAAGCAATATCATTGACCAAATTAATAATCAATATAATTAAGGGGTGCACATGTACAAAAAAATAGTATTAAACGACAAAATCATACAAAAAGCAATCAACAATGAAGTTAAACGACAAAATGAACATATTGAGTTAATAGCTTCTGAAAACTATGTTTCCAATGATGTTTTAAAAGCCGTGGGAAGTGTTTTAACAAATAAATATGGTGAAGGTTATCCCGGAAGAAGATATTATGGTGGGTGTGAAAATGTTGATGTAGTTGAATCGCTAGCAATTGAACGACTAAAAAAATTATTCGGTGTTAAATTTGCAAATGTCCAGCCTTATTCGGGCTCGGTTGCAAATGCTGCAGCATTAGCATCGGTTGCAAAACCAGGCGATAAGATAATGGGACTTTCATTAAATTCGGGTGGACACCTAACACACGGATATAAGATTAGTTTTAGTGGTATTTTTTATGAATCAATACCTTACGAAGTCGACAATAACGGCGTTTTAGATTACGATAAAATTAAAGAACTAGCAATCAAAGAAAAACCGGCGGTCATTATATGTGGTTATTCTGCATATCCTAGAATCGTTGATTTCAAAAAATTTAAAGAAATAGCCGACGCTTGCGGAGCAAAACTAATGGCGGATATAGCTCATATCTCGGGACTGATAATTGCTGGTGTCCACCCTTCTCCTGTTGGTTATGCAGATATAATTACATCAACCACCCACAAAACATTAAGAGGAGCGCGTGGTGCAATCATTATGACTAATAATGAAGAAATAGCTAAAAAGATTGATAGATGAGTTTTTCCAGGTTATCAAGGTGGTCCTCTATTTCATGCTATTGCCGGAAAAGCCGTTGCTTTTGGTGAAGCACTGAAACCAGAGTTCAAAGAATATGGGCGTCAAATTATCAAAAATGCCAAAGATTTCAGTGAGTGATTTACAAATAAAAATATAGAAATAGTATCAGGAAAAACTGAGAATCATTTGTTTACCATCAATGTTTATAAAAGCTATAAAATTACTGGTAAAGATGCAGAAATCTTACTTGGTAAATTTAATATCACAGTCAATAAAAATACTATACCAAATGATGAATTAAGTCCAATGGTTTCATCAGGTATAAGAATTGGTGTTGCAGCAATGACTTCAAGAAAATTTACAAAATGATTTAAATTAGCTTCAATTATTGATACAATCTTGACTGAACACGACACAATTTTATCGGACAAAATTAAAACGAAAAATATTATTAATGAAATTAAAAAATTAACCCAGGAATTCCCAATAATTACAGAATACTAAATAAGGCACTGCCTTATTTTTATTACCAGAAGCATTCAAATAACGGTAAATTAGTTAAAAAGAGTATAAAAAAAATAGGGTATTGCGCCCTATTAAAAAGTAATTAGTAACCTTCGTTAGAATCCTTACCTTCAACAATAGCAATTGAACGACTTGTACCGAATCTATTTGCTCCAGCTTCAACCATTGCAATCATATCAGCTTTGTTACTGATTCCACCAGCTGCTTTGATTAATAAAGTATCTCCGCAGATAGATTTCATAATTTTTACATCTTCTAATGAAGCCCCACGTGTTGAAAATCCTGTTGAAGTTTTAATGAATTCAGCACCTGATTTCATAACGATTCTTGTAACTTCTTCAATTTCTTCTTTAGTTAATAAAGCTGTTTCAACAATAACTTTTAATGTGTTTTTGCCGCAAGCTTTTTTAACTTCTTTAATGTCGTTTAGAACATATTCGTATTGGCCTTCTTTCATTTTACCAATGTGAATAACCATGTCAATTTCATCTGCACCAGCTTTGATAGCCTCTTGTGCTTCAAAAGCTTTAACATTAGTTAAACAAGCCCCTAATGGGAAGCCAATTACTGATGTAATACCAACACCGGTGTTGGCTAATTTTGATTTAGCGTAAGGTACTCATGATGAGTTAACGCAAATAGTTTTAAAATTGTATTTAATTGCATCTGCAATTAGGTTGTCAATGTCTTTTTGTGTGGCATCAGCTTTTAAATATGTGTGATCTATCATTTGATTGTAGTTCATTTTTTTCTCCTAAATTAGCTTAATTTAGCCAATATAATTTTGTTTTCAACTTGTTTATCGTTAAATTTATATGCTGAAGATAATTCTTCGACAAGTTTCAAGTCAATTGGGTTTGAAGAGTATAGAGTGAATAAAACATCACCTTTTTTAACAACTTCATTTGTTTTTTTATTTAATGTTATTCCTGCTTCAAAGTCGATTGAATCTTCTTTTCTGGCACGTCCAGCCCCTAATTTCATTGCAACAACACCAAAAGTTAATGAATCAAAAATTTCTAGGTAACCTTCATTTTGAGCAATAACTTCGTGTTTGTATTTAGGTTTTCAGAAAGCTGATGCATTTTTTAGGATTTCAGCATTTCCTCCTTGAATAGTTACAAATTCATAGAATTTTTCCAAAGCTTTTCCATTGTCAATAACTTCTTGAACTCTCGCTTTAGCTTCTTCGTAATCTGTACAAATTTTAGATTGTAAAAGAATGGTTGCACAAGAAGATTTAACCAATTCATTGAAGTCGTGAGGTCCCTTACCTTGTAATGTTCAGATAGCTTCAAGAACTTCATTTTTGTTTCCGATTTCTCTACCAATTGGTCTGTTCATGTTAGTTATTTCAGCTCTAACATCAACATTAAGCTCTTTACCAATTGAAATCATTGTTTTAGCCAAATCAATTGCTTCTTCTTCATTTTTCATAAACGCACCATTACCACATTTAACATCTAGTAATATTGCATCTGAACCAGTAGCTAATTTTTTAGACATAATTGATGAAGCGATTAATGGAATTGACTGTACGCAGTTAACAACATCTCTTAATGCATAAAGTTTTTTGTCAGCCGGTACTAATTGACCAGTTTGTCCGATAACTGCAATACCGTATTTTTTAACTTGTTTAATAAATTCTGCTTCAGTTAATTCGAATCTGAAACCAGGGATTGATTCTAATTTATCTAAAGTACCACCTGTGTGTCCTAAACCTCTACCTGACATTTTAGCAACTGGTGCACCACAAGCAGCAACAATTGGGGCTACAGCTAAAGTTGTCTTGTCCCCAACTCCACCAGTTGAGTGTTTGTCAACTTTGATTCCTGGAATTGAACTTAAGTCAATAACATCTCCTGAAAGCATCATAACACGTGTGAATTCGGCAATTTCTTCTTTAGCCATTCCATTAAACATAACAGCCATAATAAATGCTGCCATTTGGTAATCTGGTGTTTCACCAGAAACATACGAAGAAATTAAATAGTTTATCTCTTCTTTTGTAAGACTTTTATTTAGTCTTTTTTTTTCGATTAAATCGACTATACGCATATTATTTTGCTACTCCTAAAGCTACTTTCATCATATTAGTAAATGCAGTTTGTCTTTCAGCAGGTGATGTTTCTTCATGTGTAACCAAGTTGTCAGAAATGGTTAATAAACAAGCAGCTTTTTTACCTAATTTTTCAGCATTAGTAAATAATGCTAATGATTCCATTTCAACACATGCCGACTTAGTTTGATTAATTCTGTCTTCAACAGTTAAAGTTGAGTAGAAAACGTCTGATGAGTGAACACGTCCTTCAGCTAAATCAATACCTTGAGCTTTAGCTGAAGCTCTCAATTCATCATTTAGTTGAGCAGATGGTAATGCTAAATTAGACGCAAATTCATCTCCTAAAACTAATCTTCTGAAGTGGTCACTATCAGCGTAAGCTTCAGTAGCTAAAAATGTTTGATATAGAGGTAAGTCAGCAACGTAAGCGCCTGCTGAACCAATTCTAATAATTTCTTCTACATCGTAAAATGCAAATAATTCATAGCTATAAATCCCGATTGATGGACAACCCATACCCGATCCAGCAATAGAAACTTCCTTACCGTTGTATTTTCCTGTGTAAATAAACATATTTCTAACAGTGTTAACTAATTTATAACCTGGTTCCAAAAATGTTTCAGCAATAAATTTTGCTCTCAATGGATCTCCGGGCATTAAAACTGTTTTAGCAATTTCGCCTTTTTTGGCGTTAATGTGTGGTGTCATATTTTCTCCTTCTAATTTTATGATTTGAAAGCGATGTTAAACCTGATAAAGTGTGATTTATATAGTACACGTCTTTCTTATTTTAATATAAGTAAAACTTATATACTAATTTTACCACTTTATATATAAATAGTATTTTTGATTAGTAAAAATAAGTTAAATAATTCGGTAAAAACCGGAAACGTTTCTATTTTAATCTTAAATATTACTTATTAGAATGAAAAATTATCCAAATTTTAAAAATAATGTATTATTTATTAGCATTTAGCAGAAAGGGGCTTTTATGAAAAAGAAACCAATAGTATTTAGTGATGTTGACGGAACAATCTACACAAGCAATGGTTACGTCTCAAACTACAATTTAAACATAATTAAAAACAACGAGTTAAGTTTCAATATCGCAACTGGAAACCCAATTTGTCCTAAGATGTTCAAACTTGCAAAACTTGTTAATGCTGATTACATAATCGGTTCAAGTGGTGTTCAAATTTACGATTTTAAGCGTTACAAATTCGTAAGAGAAGAATTCATTAACCCAAAAGTTGTTAAAAAAATCTTTGATATTTTTAGAGAACATAAAGTTTCAGCAGCCGGCTGAAGTTCAGATGCTTTTTATATTTTTAAAGAAGAAGATAAAGAGTTTTTAAACAGAATTTACTTTAGATATGAAACATTTGACCAATTTGAATTATATGAAGGACAAGACATTAAAAACGTTTCGAAAATTGAAGTTTATTTTGAAACAACCGAAAATGTTGATGAATTAATCAAATTATTAAAAGGTTTAGATGTTAAATTAATAAAAACACATATGAACCTTGAAATCTTACCTTACGGAGCATCAAAAGGTAGAGCGATTTTATGAATGTTAGAAAATATATTCAAAAACTACTCAAACAATGACGTTATGGTTATTGGGGACTCAGAAAACGATTTTTCAATGTTTAAACGTTTCAATTATTCATACGCAATGGATAATTCAAAAGACATAGTTAAAGAAAAAGCAAAATATGTAACCAGATCAGTTCAGGAACATGGTTTAGGTATTGCGATATTAGATTATTTATCTAAATTTAACTCATCAAAAGAATAAAACATAATTTATATATTTATTTTGAAGTAAGGGGGTAATAAATGGCTAGATTTATTGATGAAATTAAAATTCAATTAGTTGCTGGAAAAGGCGGCGACGGAATGATTTCATTTAGAAGAGAAGCACACGTTGACAAGGGAGGACCAGACGGCGGCGATGGTGGTCGTGGCGGAAATATTTATTTCGTTGGTGACCTTGGAAAAAATACACTTTTATCTCTTTATGGAAACAAAAAAATAACTGCTGATGACGGAGTCAACGGTGGACCAAAAAATTTATATGGAGCCGCGGGAAAAGATAAATACGTTCCCGTTCCAATCGGTACAGTCGTTTATAATAATGGCAAGGTAGTTGCTGATATTATCGAACCTAAAGAATACTTAGTAGCTAGAGGTGGTCAAGGTGGTCGTGGTAATATGAAATTTAAATCACCACGTAATACCGCTCCTAGAATTTGTGAAAATGGTACACGTGGCGAAAAATTCGATGCTCATATCATTTTAAAAATAATGTCAGATGTCGGAGTTGTTGGAAAACCATCCGCTGGAAAAAGTACCTTGCTTTCAGCAATTTCAAATGCAAAAGCAAAAATTGCCGACTATGAATTTACAACTTTAGTTCCTCAATTAGGTATGGTTAAATACTACGATAATTCATTTGTTGTAGCTGATTTGCCAGGATTAATTGAAGGAGCATCTCAAGGTCGTGGATTGGGGATTCAATTCTTAAAACACATTGAAAGATGTCGCGTTATTGCTCACATCATTGATTTTGGTAGCGAATATAAAGATCCGATTGAAGATTTCGAAACAATTAATGAAGAACTAAAAAGCTATAGCTTACATTTAGAAAACAAAGTTCAATTGGTAATTGCAAATAAAAATGATCTACCGCAATTTAAAGAACATTACGAAAAATTTGTTGCAAAATACCCAAATGTTAAAATAGTTCAAATTTCAGCTTTAGACATGAATAATTTAGACGAAGTTAAGAAAGAATTATGAAACTTAATTGAAGCTAACAAATTAAAACCAATCGAAGAAGTTCAAGAGGACGAAGTCGTCGAAATCTCACTTGAAGAGGAATATAAAATTATCAACCCTTACGCAGGATATTTCGAAATTTCTGGACCAAGAATCCAGAAACTATACGATAAAATCCCATTAGTAAGTTATGACAACCTACTTAGATTTAATAACATTTTAAAGAAAATAGGTGTTTGAGATGATCTTATTAAAAAGGGCATCCAACAAGGGGATACCGTTAGAATATTTGAATATGAGTTCGAATGAGATGGCGATTATAATTAAAATGCATTTAGGTGCATTTTTTTGTTTAACTCATAAAAATTTGCAAAATATCCACATTTTTGTAAGATTGGAAACATTACCATTATGAAATGAAATAAATTATAAAAAATAATTATCACAAATTTGTTGGAATTATAAAATAAAGTCGTGTTTATACCAGCAAGATTCAAAAAACACAATTTATTTATATTTCATTAATAGTATATTTGTTTATAAATCGTCGCAATTTTCTAATGTCTTTCTAAAGCAAAGCGAATAATATATCATCCTAATAATTTGACTTGGTCGGGTTCGTTCAAATTTTATTAGTGGAAATTAAATTTAAATAAATTTTAAACACGATTGGAAACGCGAAATATCCGTTTGTGCACGAAATGGTACTAACAATCCTGAATAGTAACGCATAAACCTATGCGATTTTCTTGCTTTATGCCGCATAAAAAATCACACCGAGACATGTGCGTCATCCGGAGTGATTTTTTTATTAATTAAGATGATAAACATCGTCTTGATTGGTAATAATGTTGTTATCAACTAAATCTTCTAAGATTTTATTAAAATATTCTTTGTTTTTTAAATTTAGAGATTTGTAACCTAATTGCTCATTTATAATTCTAATTAATGAATCTTTTTCAATAGAATTAACCATTTGCAATATAGTTTTTACCAAATGAACATATTCATAATAGTAAACGGTCTCGCGTGATCTTTGAGTCTCGCCTTTTTTGAAGGTGATGTTTTCATAGTTTAGGTTGGAATGTATGAAGAATTCTCCATTCAAATGTGCTATATCATTTGAGTATCTAAGGAATGAATCATAAAATCTTTTTACAAATGAAGTAAATGATTGACGATTGCACAAGAAAGTCAATATTCTCTTGACTATAGACGAGTGTATAACTTGATATTTAACCAATAAATCTTCAACAATTCTTATTAGTGCATGGGAAAGATTTATTGAAGATGCGAAGTTTGAAATGTGATAATTTCTAACTATTTCAGATATTTGCTCGTTATTGAACTCGGGAAGTACATCAAAATTTAATTCTAGGTTTTGTTTCTCGGTCACGTTCAAAAATGAATTCGAGGCAATTTCCGAGTTTTTAGACAGAATATTATATGTATAATCTTTACCATTCTTAATGTCACTCAATTTTTTTAATATAGCATTGAGTTCTGCTTTTTTATTTGTAAATCAACTGGTAGATCAAATTCTATGAATGTGTCAACCGCGACCATTAAGAACTTGTTGTCTTAATCTATCTCTATCACGAGACGTTTTAGAAGAGTGATATGTTGCTCCGTCGCATTCAATACCAAGGATAAATCTATTTGGGTTTGTTGGGTCAACAACAGCTAAGTCAATTCTAAATCCTGAACACCCGACCTGAGTTTTTAATTTATATCCGGCATTAGTTAATTCTCTATAAACCTCTTCTTCAAAAGGCGAATCAAAAGAATTAAAATCATTTACGTAATCAACAGTTTTGTCGATACCATATTCTGCGATTTCTAAATATTTTTTAAGAAATTTAACGCCTCTTGAGTCGGTTCTATTTAAATCGATATCACTAGCGTCCAATGAAGTAATAATAACTATACCTCTTTTTGCACGTGTAAAAGCAACATTTAAACGCTTATAGCCATTATCGTGATTAATAGGACCAAATCTCATAGAAATCTTGTCATTTTCATCAGGACCGTAAACTGAATTTATGATAACGAATTCTCTTTCATCGCCTTGAACAGTTTCAATATTTTTAACAAAAAATGGGTCTTCTTTATCCCGATCAAAAAAGCTACTATACATTGGATTAGATTGCTTAAATTTCTCGATTTTTCGTTCTAACAATAACTGTTGTTCGGTATTAAAGGTCACAACACCTAGTGTAACATTAGAACCGTATGTATCAATGATATCTTTGATAATTTCAACAGTTTTATCAGCTTCCACTTCATTTTTACGGTCGACTAACACGCCTTCAACTTTGATTTTATTAATTGATTCGTATTTACCTGGTTCGGTTAATGAAGGGAATGTTATTAAATCGTGATATATTTCCTTGTTTGAAGGATAAATTAAATTTTCATAAAGTGAGCGATAGTGTCATCTTAATTTAATGGTTTTTAAAACAATATTAGACATATCAAGGATTGAATCAAAACCTTTAACCGAGATATCATTTTCATCATCAACATCAATATAATCGTTTTGATCTATTGTGTTAAAGAAATTAGTTGGCGGCAATTGTTCTGAATCACCCACAATAATAACTTGTTTTGCGCGGCTAATTGCACCAATAGCGGTTTCCGGTCTGACTTGTGATGCCTCATCAAAAATTACTGTATCAAACAAAATATCACTATCTTTTAAATAAGCACTAACAGATAAGGGAGACATCATTAAACAAGGTTTTAATTGCAACATTAAATTTGGTATTTTTTCAAACAATTTTTTAAAGGACATTCTATTTCTTGATTTATTTACTTCAGACTTCAATATTTTAACCTCAAGATTTTTGGAACCCAAACCTGAAGCATTTGGAATATTGTTGTTTAAATTTGCAATAATTTTCGCTCTTGCTAATTGTTGAACATTCGCTTCAACATTTATAAAATTATCTCTTAAGGTTTCAAGTTTAGAACCATTAAAATCAACAAAGCACTCATTAATAAAATGATCTATTAATATTTTGTAAAATCTTTTCATAAATATTTCAAAAAGATTTTTTCTGTAATTGCCATTTAACACTTTTTCAACAAAATCATCTAACGAATATTTCTTGATATTATTGATTGAAGATACAAGGGATAACATTGAAGTAAAATCGTCTTTATAAACAGCAAATTGAGATAATTTTATTTTTAAATCATTTTTACTTAATGAATCGAAATTAGCAATATTTTCGTCAAAAACATCTGAAATTCTCTTGAAATCATCTTGAAACTTTTTCAATTTGTTTAAACTGTTCAATAATTCATTTCTATAGCGTATGTCTTCATTAAAAATATAAACCATTTTTTGTATATCTATTGAAAAATCAGAAATTGCAGAAAAAAGTTTAGTTTTTGAAGCAAAGACAATCATTTTATATATAGATTGTAAATATTGTAAATTTTTGTTTTTGGGTTTGAAATTAGAATTATTATAAGAACTCCAAAAATTATTTTCACATCTTTTTAATTCAATTAAATCGGGTAGAACATTTTCAATGACTGATTTATCTTTGGTCAAGAAATGTTTTTTGATAATTTTCTTAGCTTTATGCCACTTAGAAACTAAGAATCTGTATGACTTGTTATGATACTTGTTAAAAATTGTTTCAAATTCAAGTATATTTTCCGAAATAATTGATTCTCTAAAAATATTCTTGTTTTTCTCTAATAATTTAATTTTTTGTTCTAGATTTAAAGTCATATTTGAATATTGAGCTATTTCATTGTCATAATTGTTTATTTGAAATACAGATGTATCAATTTTTCCTTGTATACTCATTAAATGAGTGAATAATTCAAAAAGAAATTTGATATTCTTAATATAAGAGACATCATTAAACGTAATAAATTTATGATTATTTGTCAAGTCAGAATATACAACATCAATGTTTCGACCAATAATTTCAATTAGTGAAAAGAAGTTTTCTTTTTCGATTTCGCTTAACCTAGTTAATTTTAGCCCTCATCAGACATTCAAAATTGGGTTTTTATCAAAATGATTGATGTAATCTTGTATTTCTTTAATATTAATTTTTAATTCATCTAGCTTTTCAGAATCAATATTTAGAAAATTATTGATATTGAATTGTAGATTTGAAACCTTATCGAATTTATAAAAATTTCCAATCATTTTATATAAGCTTTTATTTAAAGGCGCTCTTAATTTTAAAAGTTCTCAGCCATATTTTTTAAGTCTCTCTACTATGGCTAGATAATCATTAGTAAATTTAGATATTGGATCACTTGCAACTTGATAATTCAGTTTACCTTTTTCAAGAGTGTCATCCAAATCCTTCAAAATTGCTTTTTTATCTAAATCTAAACTATGAATAGGAATAACATAATCGTTTAATTGTATTTTTTTCAAGTTATTATAAACAACATCCAAAGCCGCTTTTTTCTCTGACACAAATAGAACTTTTTTGTTTCTGGCTAATAATTCAGTAATGATATTTGTAATTGTGTGTGACTTCCCAGTTCCTGGAGGACCCTGCAAAATGAAACTTTCTCCTTGAATTGCAGATTGAATTGCAACTTCCTGTGATGAGTCAGAATCAAGAACATGATAGTATTCATTAATATCGATTTTAGTTTCAACATTGTCTTCATTGATAATATCAAAATCATTGATGCCATCATTTTCTTCATTTGAAAGTGCCTTAATAAATTCATTTTCAACTATTTTATCTTCATTTTCATCTAAATCGACATACATATTGATTTTTGAAAAACTGAAAGTATCTAAAAATATGCGGTTATCTATTTGCCAATCATTACTTCTAAAATTAGTTGTTAGTTGTTCAACAAAATTATTGTACTTAGCGTAATTATTTTCACAGTTATCAATAGCATTAATATCTATATTAATACCATAAATAACTGAAAGTTTTCTGATTAGTGCTAAATTTGGAGTTAAAGTAAATTCATCATCAAAAAGCACATGATACTGTGTTTGATTTTTTAAATTCTTTGATTTCAAATTTGCTTGAAGAAACATTAAGGGTGAATAAACAAACCCGGAAATAGAAGTATTATTTTCTGCTTCGCTTCACTTTAAAAGACCAAAACTTAAAAACAATGTATTAATTGAATATTGATCAATAAAATCTAGATATTTTTTGTTAATCTTTTTCAATATTATTGCTTGGTCTTCGTAGTCAACGTTTGAATAAAGAGTATTGGGTTTGCAAGCGCCAATTTTGTCTATCACATCATCTAATTTAACTATTTTTAAGTTTTTTTGCTGTTCATTAAACTCAGAATCAAAACTTAAATTAGCGATTTCTATCTTCTCAGAACCAACGTAATCTAATATTGTTTTTAAGTCTGGACAAATAACTTCTAATTTCGATTGCGTTTTTGATGTCTTTAGTGAATAATTCAACGCTTTATTTCTGTATGTTAAGTCAAGTAAATCGTTTTTTCATGTTTCTATATTTTGGCTTGCTTTATTACTCATTTGTTTCTCCTATGTATTTATTCAAGAAATAATTCTAAGTCTTGTACACTTTGCAATCCAGATTCGGCTAGGAAATCTAGTAAATCCACAAATCCTTCTTCTGTTAATGAAAAGTAAATCCTGTCATTTGTCTCAATGTGTTTTACAACAATTAGTTCATTATTATCGAACAAATCGTCAAAAATAACATATTTTGCGCCTAATTTTTTGGCTTTATCAAAAATCTTTTTACTTTTTGAAACATCTTTTAAGTATTCAATTTTGATGCCATAGGATCTTAATTCGTTTGATAAACAAAATAAAGGGGTTAAGTATTTTTCCTGTGTTGAAGCAATCAAAATATCTACAACTTCAACATCATCATTATTGATTTCTAAATTTTGCTCAGTTAAAATTTCAGCAGTTCTATCAACACCAAACCCTCAACCGCTAGCGCATAAATCTGGTCCATCTAATTCTTTAATTAAATTAGAATATCTACCTCCACCAATCAACGTCGATTGACTCCCGGTATTCTGAGCAGTAGAAACGAATTCGTAAACAGTTTCATCATAATAATCAAGACCTCTTACTAATGAGTAATCAATCTGGTAGTTAATTCCTGCTTCATCCAATATTTGAACCAACTTTTGGAATTGATTTTTACTTGATTCAGATAAAAATTTATTAATTTTTGGCGCTTTTTTAACAAAGTCTTTATTTCCATCAACCTTGTCATCTAGAATTCTTAAAACATTACCTTCTAAACGAGCTTTAGAGTCTTCCGTTAATTGGTCTTGATATTGCTCTAAATATTTTTTTAATTCCTTTTGATAATTATTTCTCGATTCAAAGTCACCGATTGAATTAATTTTCAGTATGAAACTCAATCCTAAAATTTGCAATATAGAATGCGCTAAAATAATTAATTCAGCATCTGTGTAAACGTTAGCTTCCCCAATCGATTCAACGCCAGCTTGATAAAATTGTCTCTGGCGTCCTTTCTGTGGTTGCTCATATCTAAACATTTGACCAAAATATGCAAACTTAGTGGTTTTTAAAGTTGCATATCACTTGTTTTCAATTAAAGCTCTTACGAAACCAGCAGTCCCTTCGGGTCTTAATGCAATTTCTCTATCACCTTTGTCTTTAAATTCATACATTTCTTTCTTAACGATGTCGCTTCCCGCTACCGAACGTTTATATAATTGAGCTTGTTCAATAATTGGTGTATCGATTAAGTTGAAATTGTAATTTCTAACAACCTTAATAAATGTTGCTCTTATGAATTCTTGGATATTCATTTCAGCTGGAGATAAATCTCTTGTGCCTTTAATCTTTTTAATCATATTAACCTTCCTTATATATATTTAATTATTATACTCTAATATAAATACCAAATATAAATATAGGAAATAAATTATTCTTTTTTTTACCCAAAATATTGAATTTATAGTCATAAAAGTAAAAAATATCGTTTAAAAATAACCTAACTTCAAAAAAATCGTTTTTGGTATAATTCAAACTAATATGCGAGGTGCTCAATGAACAAAGTAAGTAATAAACAAACATACACTAAAACATCAACTAAGAAAAAAATTAGTTTTTTTAGTTCAATGATGATTGTAATGGGCAGTTCAATTGGGGCCGGAATTTTCTTTAAATCTGAAGAAGTCTTACAAAATTCGAGAGGTTCATTAATTTTAGCCATTGTATGTTGAATTATTGCTTCATTTGCAGTTATTTCAATGGCTTTAGCACTCACAGAAATAGCGGGAATTAAAAATGATAATTTATCAATAATAGGATGAAATAGAATTTTTAATTCAAGATGAGTTTATAAAGCAAGCAAAAATTTCATGGTTTATCTAACTTTACCATTAACATTTTTTTATATGCCTGTGTATGTAATAATGGCAATTCAAGACGGGGCTGGAGCATTAGCAAATAAACAAGCTTTAACCTTTGGTACGAATTATGACTGGCTTATATGACTTTCAATCACAACATTAATGGGGTTATATTTCTTATTACTCCCTGGGTTAAATTCAAAAATCGGTAGTGCACACAATATCGTTGTTCTATGTATTAAATTTTTACCGCTGGTTTTTATTACCCTAATTGGTTTTACTCTTGCTTTTACTGGCAAAGGCGGTGTAAGCGAAATAAGTTTAGGAATTAAACAGCATGAATTTAATATTAAAACGGGTAGCACATTTATTCAGTATGGTGGTTTAGGAGGATTTATCGGGGTATTTCTATCAGTTGGAGCAATTTTTTTTGCTTATGATGGTTTTTATATTGCAGCCGGAATGCAGAGTGAAATGAAACGACCTGAAAAAACTTCATTAGCTTTATCATTGGGATTAATTGTTGTAACAATTATTTATGTAGCAATTGCTATTTCAATGTCAATTAATGGTGGGTCGTTTACCAATATGAGAAGTTATATTGAGAACTTAATGGGCGTAACCACCGGTCGAATTATTTTTGGTTTAATCAATATTACAATTGCAATTGGTGTTATGGGGATAATAAATGGTTTCGCAATGTGGATGCCAAGATTTATTGAATCACTACTAGCCGAGGGTGAATTACCATTTTGAAAAAAATCTATTGGAAAACTAAATCCAAACAAACCAGTTTTTGGCGTAATATACTCATTAATAATCGGTTTGGGTTCAAATATTATATTCACTATTATCGGTGCTCAATTATATCTTCCGGTTAATGAGTCTTACTTAATTTATAGTAGTGACTCATTTAAGGCAATGTCCAGATTGTATGCTTTTACAGATTTAATAGCAAACTGAATAACTGTATTTACTTTTGTTTTTATCGCATTTGCGATACTTGGGGCAATAAAAAATAAAAAAACCAATAAAGTAGAAATAAAACACAAACAACGCTTTTTCAATTTCTTTGCCTATGTCACGGTGATTTTTGTCGGACTGGCAATGTTGGCTCAAACAATTGTGCCAATTGCTGACTTCTTAATGGTCTTTGGTTTTGATGAAAAATCTTATTCATTAGCAAAAAATATGACAATTGCTGAAGCGCATAATTACTATATTTCATTGGTAGTTGGTCGAACAATGTTGGTTATTATGTTATTGATTTTTAATGCCCTTATATTTTTAACTACAGTAATTGAGGACAGAATTCATATTAAAAAATATGGAACACTTGATAATTATAGAGATTATAGAAATAATCTGTTGAATTTAAAAAACCGGGAATAACACACCGGTTTTTGTTTTTATTCACAATATTTTTTATATTCTGAATATCCCGCTTCGTCCATTTCTTCATATGGAATAAATTTTAATGCTGCACCATTAATGCAATATCTTAATCCGCCTTTGTCTTTTGGGCCATCATTGAACACGTGGCCAAGATGATTGTTTCCTTCACCAGATCTTACCTCTGTACGCACCATATTATGCGAATTATCTTCTAAATATTCAACACTTCCTTTTGAAATGGGTTTAGAAAAACTAGGCCAGCCACAGCCTGCGTCAAATTTATCGCTTGACGAGAATAATGCTTCACCGCTAATTTGTTCAACATAAATGCCTCGTCTATATTCTTTATTCAATTCTGATGTATGAGGTCTTTCTGTTGCGTTATTTTTTAAAACTTCAAAGCTTAATTCGGATAAAGCAAGCTCATTGTTTATTTGTTTCAAGATTTTATTTTCATTGTCATCAAGATTATAATCTGTGTTTAAATTCACATGGCAATAACCGCCAGGATTTTTTTCCAAATAATCTTGGTGATAATCTTCTGCTAAAATAAAATGTTTTAGTGGTGCTAGTTCAACACAAAAATTCTTAAATATTCTTCTTTTTAGTGCAAATATTTTTTCGATAATTGTAATATCTTCCCCTTCGGTGTAATACACTCCGGTTCGATACTGTGTACCAATGTCATTTCCTTGTTTATTCAAAGATTCAGGATCTATCAATCTAAAAAAATGCAGTAATAATTCTCCCAAAGATACTGAATTTGAGTCGTAGACAACTTTCACAGTTTCAGCATGTAATGTATTTTTTAAATTTTTATATGTTGCATTTTTATCTAATCCGTTTGCATATCCAGAAACTGAATCTATTACTCCGGGTACTCTTGAAAAATAGGCCTCAATCCCCCAAAAACAACCCCCAGCTAAATAAATAGTTTTATTCATATTCCTCCTTGTTGGGAGTATTTTATCACGAAAACCACTCTGTATAATAAACAAAAAACACGTTTTGCACGTGTTTAAAGAAAATTTAATTAAACTAATTGATCAAAGATATCATCACCTGTTTCGGTAACAATTGGACAATTTCAGTTTCTTGCGACTATGTTACCGGTTGTTCCTAATCCTTCAACATCTTTTAACACTTTTGGAGATTTAAATGATTTAGAGAATATAGTTAAAGGTAGCATTTCTCTTGTGTGGTTGAATCCAGGATATAATGGATCATTCCCATGGTCAGATGTCATAATCAATAAATCGTCTTCTTTCATTGCATTAATTAAAGCACCGATTTTTGAGTCTAATAAAGCAATGTTTGAAGCATAACCATCTACATCTCTACGGTGTCCATAGTGTGAGTCAAATTGAACTAAGTTTGTGAAAACAAATTTGTCTACTGTGTCTTTCATTGCTTCTTCAATTGTTATATCCATTGCATGAGCATCCCCATCTGAGTGAATAGCTCTTGAAACGCCTTGGCCAACAAAAATATCATTAATTTTACCAACAGCAACAACATCAACACCAGCTCTTTGTAAATCATTTAGAATCAATTCACGTGGTTGGTTTGCGTAGTCGTGGCGATTGAATGTTCTCTTGTATTTTCCGTTTTCATCTGTAATAAAAGGTCTAACAATAATTCTACCAACATTTCATTCTGGTCTAGATGAACAAATTTCTCTGGCAGCTTTACCATAACGGTATAAATTGTCTAATCCGATTCATTCTTCATGAGCAGCAATTTGTAAAACTGAGTCCATTGAAGTATAAATAATAATTGCTCCGGTTTCTTTTTGTTCTTGAGCAAATTCATCAATGATTTCTGTTCCAGAGCCACTTCTGTTACAAATAATTTTGCGTCCATCAAATGCTTTTGATAATTCAGCAACCAAGTCTTCTGGAAATCCATTTTCGGTGAATGTTGGGAATGGCACTAATGTTTTGATACCCATCATTTCTCAGTGTCCTGCTAAAGTATCTTTAGCATTTGAAACTTCTTGAATTCTTGACATGTATGCCAATGGTTTACGTACATGGTAATTTCCTTCCAATGTGGTTACGTTACCAATACCAAGTTTTTTTCAATTATCTATGAAAAACATTGCGCTTTTTGAAGCGGATAAAATGGTGTTAGCCCCTTTATCACCAAATGCTGTTTGATCGCGATCAGGACCAATTCCTAAACCGTCTGTAACAATCATAAAAATACGATTAAATTTTGCCATAATAACTCCTATTTATTTTCTTTTTGTCAACGTAATACTTCTTCATTACAGTCATCGATAACTTTTTCAACATCATCAAAGGTTGAAATCATCGAACCTGAAGCACGGTCATGTCCGCCGCCGCCTCATTTTAAAGCTACGTTTCTAACAATTGGTCCGTTTGAACGGTATTCACAACGAATCATGCCGCTTTCTTCTTCATTAAATGATACTCAAATTGGGTATCCCTTAATATTACCTATCATATTTGGACGAGCCATATCGTTAGGTTTTTTTCCTAAACCCAATGTTGTTTTGTAATCAACTTGAATATATGCAACTTGACCTTTGGTTTTTAATGATGACATTAAAGCTGATTGAACTTTTAAGTCTTCCAAAGTTGTTTGTGCAAGTCCTAAAAATATTTTTTCTGCATTTAAATTATTTTTATATAGGTGCGCAACTAATTCGTGAGTTCTTGCAGATGTATCAGAGAACTGAAATCTACCTGAATCAGTAACTATTCCAAGAAAGACAAAATTTGCGGCTTTTTCTGTAATTTTTCACTTCATTTGAAATGCTAATTCAGCAATCATTTCTGCAGCCGCGATTCTGTTTTCTTCTAATCAAACAGTAACTTTATCTAAATCGTCTTCATTTGGATGATGGTCAATTCTTAATGTTTCAGCAAATAAATTTTTGTCCAAAACTTCACGATTAAAAATTCTTTCCTTTTGGTTTGCATCTACAACAACACCAAGTGATTTTTTCAAAATTTCATCTGACGGAATTTCATCAAAATCTAAATTCAAAAAATTACTGAATAAACCGTTTGAATTTCCAATAGCATAAACTTTTTTATTAGGGTAATTTTCTCTCAATAATTCTCTAAGGCCAAACTGACTTCCTAAACAGTCCCCATCAGGACGAACGTGATGAAAAATTACGATTGAGTCATATTCCTCAATTTTTTTTGCGGCATCTTGTCATCTGCCAGTATTTTGCATTTTCACTATTTAGCCTCCCATCTTGTAATTGCATCATTTAATTCACGAACTACTTGGTCGACTTCATCAAATGATTTTATTGTACATCCGGCAGCATTGGCATGTCCACCACCTTCATATTTATTAGCGACTTCATTAACTAATGGTCCATTTGAACGCAATCTACAACGAACTGAACCGTCTGATTGTTCTACAAAAAATGCTCAACATGCGTTATCTTCTATATTTGCTAATTCATTTACTGAAACTGCAGCTTTAAGATCATTGAAACCAAATTCTTCTTGAACAGCTTTAGTTGCTAAGAAATAAAGTACTCTTCCTTGTTTTTTAAAATTAGAAAGAATGTATCCAGAATATTTAATATCCTTTACAGTTCTTCTTGCTAGTTCTCTGTGTAATTGAGAAGGGTCAATTCCTCCTTGTTCTTGTAGGAATGCGGCCAATCTATACGTTCTAGGTGATGTGTCTGCATACATGAATCTACCAGAATCAGTAACTATTCCTAAAAATGTATGTTTAGCAGCTTTTTCACTAACTTTTCAACCTGCATCGAAAGCAATTTGTGCTACTTGTTCCGCTGCCGCAACATAGTGTTCATCAACGAAAAGATAATCATATTCAACATCACTGCCGTTTGGGTGATGATCAATTCTTAATTTAGCAGTAAATTTATCAGTTAATAATAAATCACCGTTTTGAATACGATCTGAACTTGACGCATCAACAACAATTGCTAACGAATCGTTGAAATCAATAATTTCCACAGGGTCAAATTGATAATTCATAAAATTGTATGTATCATTATTATCGCCAGGTGTAAAAACATTTTTGTCAGGAAAATTATCTTTAATCATTTGTGCTAATCCGTGTTGAGAACCTAAACAATCCCCATCAGGACGAACATGATGAAAAATGATAATATTCTTGTGTTTTTTGATTGCTTCAATAGCAACCGAACTAGATCCTATTTTCATAAATATCTCCTTTTATTTCTATATTTAATTAAGTTTTTATATTATACCTTTTAATCAATTAATAGGTAATATATAAAACATTAAATAAGGAAACATTAACACAAAAATAATTCAGTAATCGAGTTTCATGATTTTATTTTTTTACTAGAAAATCTGTGTATTAGTAAAATTAATTTCTTTAAAAATTAATAGAAATCCCGTTATTATGCAAATGATCTAATAATTCACCATATAAATAATTTACTATTGCATCGTTTGATATAGCTAAGAATTTTTCTAGGTCACTAAACAAATAATAAATTGATTTTAGTTCTTTGTTTCATCTTGGTTTTACACTGTGTTTCGAACATAAAAAACCACCTTGATAATAGCTAAAATCACATAAATTAAATGAACTAGAGCACACACAACACTTTGTCGTTATTGGGGCAATACCATAATAATTCAGTGATTGTGCAAGAATAAATAACAATAATCTCCTGTTTAATCCTTCACCTAGTCGGTGAATAATTTGAAAATATGCATTATAAACTGCTAAAGATTTGGATTTTATTGATTTTACGATTTTTAAACATCTAGTTAAAAAGACTAAGTTCAAGTTATTTGAATAATCTAGTGAGTATAATGTTGTTGATTTTTTTAGCCTTCCGATTGAACCTTTTTGTCTCGCTTTAAAATATTCAATTTCCACACACGAACCCAATAATAAATTAGCTCTGTTTTTTGATTCCGGTTTATTAATCCCTTTTGCCAATAGCCTGATTGGACCATCGGGACCAAAAAAATCAACAAGTCCGTCTAATGAACCTGTTGGAGAATCCGAAATATTAACTACAATAACTTTTTCGATTGTTTCGGCCATAATTTTCTCCAATTAATTAAATTAATTATATAATATAAAAACTTAGTTTTAAATTAAGATTCAACTCTAAAGCTAAGATATTAATTTAATAAAACGGAGGCGACGTGAATAAATCAGAAGTCAGCAAGATTTTTATAGATATTTTGGAATCTACGCCGGGTGTCTATAGTATTCAATGCAAGCAAGATGAGACGAATCAATGTTCTGAATGCGTCATAATAAATCAATATGATACGACATGGGATTTTACCGCAACTATAACATTAATTAAAAATAGTAATTGCAAAAATATTGTGTCATCAATACATTCTTTGCTAAGATTTGCTCTTAGAAAGAATAACCAAAAATTAGGAAAACTAAATATTTTTATAGGAGGTCTAAATAATGATTAATAAATTAGACGGTAAAATTTTCTATGATCTGTGTTTATCAGGTGCAAACAACTTAATAAATAATAAAAATAAAATCGATGCCTTGAATGTCTTCCCGGTCCCAGATGGAGATACAGGGACAAATATGTCATCGACAGTTAAATCAGCAATAGATGGTATTAACCGCGATTCAAATGATTTGGGATTAGTTTCTCAAAAATTTAGTAAAAGTATGTTATTTGGTGCTCGTGGAAACTCGGGAGTTATTTTAAGTCAAATTTTCAAAGGATTCTCAATGGCGTTCGAAGGCAAAACAAACGTTGATGTCGAAGGACTGCTAAATGGATTTAAAAAAGCTACCGAAAAAGCATATGGTTCAGTGTTAAAACCAATTGAAGGTACAATTTTAACCGTAATTAGAGAAACGACCGAAGAGCTAGAAAAAATTGTAGACAAGAAAACAACATTCGAGGTATTTTTTGAATTAGCAGAAAAATTTGCAAGAAAATCATGTGATAACACACCTAATAAATTAAAAATTTTACGTGAGGTTGGCGTAACCGACTCTGGCGGAGAAGGTTTTTACTCAATAATCGCTGGAATGAATTCATTCTTAAAAGGACAACCAGTTCAAATCGTAGAAAATAATTCATCATCAGATTCGTTTATTCAAAATGGTGAAGTATACGAAGGTGAATTCGGTTATTGTACAGAGTTTATTATTGAATTAAATGAAGTAGACGAATTCAAAAAAACTCAATTCGAAAAATCTGTTGGCAAAATTGCTACAAGTTTAGTTGTTGTACAAGATAACGAAATTGTAAAAGTTCATGGCCACACATTAAAA
This sequence comes from Mycoplasma zalophidermidis, assembly GCF_024742155.1. NCBI lineage: Bacteria > Bacillati > Mycoplasmatota > Mollicutes > Mycoplasmatales > Mycoplasmataceae > Mycoplasma > Mycoplasma zalophidermidis. Next base: position 36,755 of record NZ_JANSFS010000005.1, read on the forward strand.
CCTGGTGAATTATTGAATTTTGGTCAAAAATATGGGGAATTCATCAAAATTAAATCAGAGAATATGAGCTTACAAGCTGAGCAAGCAAGAAATAAAAACGTAATTATCAGTTCAAGTGATGAGGACGAAAAAGAATGCGCAATTATTTCATGTAACCTAGGTAATGGAATTATTTCAAGAATGAAGGAATTAGGTTGTGATGCAATTGTTGAAAGCGGTCAAACGCAAAACCCATCTGCTCAAGATATTGTTGATGCGATTAATTCAGTTAATGCTAAAAATGTTTTTGTTCTACCTAACAACTCAAATATATTCCTAGCAGCTGAACAAGCCGGTAAAATAATTAATAATAAAAATGTTTATATTATTCAATCAAGAAGCCAACTTCAAGGCATAAGTGCGATGTTAAACTTCAATCACGAATCAAGCGCAGAAGAAAACCTAGATTTATTAACTGAAGCTATCAAAACTGTTCAAACTGGTGAAATAACACAAGCCACAAGAACAACAAAACTAAACAATGTAAAGATTAAAGAAGGACATTTTATTGGTTTAACAGATCATAAAATTGTGACTTGTCAACCCTCATACATTGAGGCAACTAAAGACTTACTAAAGAAAACAATTAAACCAGATCATGAATTAATAACTATTTATTATGGGAATGACATCTCTGAAATGGATGCGAACGAAATTCAAAACTTTATCGAAAGCCGTTATGATGTAGAGGTAGAAATCGTAAATGGAGCACAACCAAATTACCACTTCATTATAGGATTTGAATAATTATGGCTGATAAAACTAAAAAATATACGATAGCATTTGATATAAACGGCAATGATAATGGAATAAAAGCCGGCGTTGTCGCGTCGTATCAATTTGCTTTACAAAACCCAAATTTTGAAATTATTTTAGTTGGGCCCAAAAATGAAATTCGAAACATTGATGTACCTGGCATTAAAGAAAAACCCCAAAATATCTCAATAATAGACAATGATAAAATTGCTTTAAATCCTGAAAATATCAGAGCTTCGCTCCACGAAGAAACATCAATGAATATCGCTATTGAATTAGTTAAAGATAATAAAGCTGATGCTGTTTTAAGTTCAGGCAATAGCGGTTTGTATCTAGCTTTAAATACATTTAAACTAAAACGTTTAGAAAACGTGTCAAGAGCAGCATTTATGCCGATAATGCCTACTATAACGGGAAGAAAATTCTTAATGTTAGATGTCGGTGCAAATATAGATACTAAACCTGAATATTTAGTTGAGTGAGCCAACATTGCGAATGTTTTCGCAAAAATTATGTTGCAAATTAAAACACCTCGTGTCAGTTTGATAAATATTGGTACCGAGGATAATAAAGGTTTGGAAATCATTCGGCAAGCGCATTTAATGTTAAATGAATCCAAAACAATAAATTACATTGGTTTTAGAGAGCCACGCGAAATACTGAATGCGGTTTGTGACGTTGCGGTTATTGATGGCTATGGTGGTAATTTAGTCTTAAAAAGTCTTGAGGGAGCAATTTTAAGTTTTAAATCATTATTAAAAAGCAAGATATTGGCTTCACCAATAAGAAAATTAGGCTACATGCTAGCAAAAAACGCATTCAATGACGTTGCAGAAACATTAGACTACAGAAATGTTGGGGCTGCATGAGTTGTTGGAGTAAATGGTGTCGCAATAAAATCACATGGTAGTAGTGATGATAAAGCATACACCGGAGCATTGAATCAAATTAAAATTGCGTTAGAAAATGATGTTCTAACCAAGGTAAAAGAATCTGTAAAGGATTTAAATGAATAAAAAAGCTACAGAAGAATTTTTTGCATTTTTAAACAAATATTCAATTTTACCTAAAAAAATGTCATATTATGCTGTTGCTTTTACCCACCCAAGCTATGCCAAAACCAATAAAAATAAACAACTCGAAGATTATCAAAGTATGGAATTTTTAGGAGATTCAATTCTACAATTCTTATCCTCAATATATTTATATAGAGAATATGAAAATAGTAACCCTGGAAATTTATCACTAATGAGAACTAAATTAGTATCAACTAAAAGTCTCAATAATTTAAGCGAAAAATTAAACCTTAAACAATTTCTTCTAACCGGACCTGGATTAATGCACGAAGAAATTCTAAAATCAGTAAAAGTTGGAGCGGATATCTTTGAATCGTTTATAGGAGCATTATTTTTAGATCAAGGTCTGCAAAAAGTAAATAGTTTTTTACAGCAAACATTATTTAAAACAAAAATAGATGAGTCTAATCTCAAAGACTCTAAAACATTATTCCAAGAATACATCCAATCATTTTCGAGAAATTCAGTGACTTATAATACAACTCAAAATGATTCAAATTCTTTTCACTCAAAAGCTATACATGATAACAACATTTATGGTGAAGGTGAAGGTAAAAACAAGTTGGAAGCAGAAGAGCAAGCTGCTAAAAATGCATTATCAAAACTTGCTAATACTGATGAATAACCTTGAATTATTCAAAACGGAGGAAAAATGAAATTAATAAAAGTTGAAGCCCACGGGTTTAAATCGTTTGCCGATCCAATTTCTTTAAGATTTGATGGAGGAGTGGCTGGAATCGTTGGTCCTAATGGTTCTGGTAAATCTAATATTAATGACGCAATAAGATGGGTTCTTGGGGAAAGAAGTGCTAAAGAATTACGGGGAGATAAAATGGATGATGTTATCTTCCAAGGTTCTCAAACCGCAAAGCCACTGGATCGTGCAGAAGTTACATTAACATTTGATAATAAAGATGGTCAAAATTCAATACCTCATGAAATATTTACAATATCCCGTGTTCTTGAAAGAGGTAACGGCACAAATAAATATTATTTAAACGGTGAAGAATGTCGTCAAAAAGACATATTGGAAATAGCTATGGAATCAGGAATTGGAAAATCTTCTTTAGCTATTATTTCTCAAGGGACAGTTTCAGATATTGCTCAATCAACACCAGAACAACGTAAAGCAATTTTTGAAGAAGCTGCCGGAGTTTCAAAGTATAAATTCAAGAAAAAAGAAGCTTTAAGCAAGTTAGCAAAAACTCAAGAAGGTTTGGATCAAATAACATTAGTTATTGCTGAAATCGAAAGAAAACTAATACCTTTAAGAAAACAAGCCGAGAAGGCAAAAATTTATATTGCTAAAACAGAAGAATTAAAAGAAGTTGAAGTTGGTTTATTAGTTCATAATATTAAAACTTACGGTGCAACATATGAAAGCCTAACTCAAGAGCTTGAAGGAGTTTCTGAAACCAAAATTGACCTTGAAGAAAGAATCAAGGAAGCCGAAGCTAAAATTTCACAAAATACTGGATTTAGAATTGAAGAACAAAAAAATGCTGATCTATTAAGCAAAGAATTAAAAGAAGTTGAAGAAAGACTTCGTAACATTGACTTAGTCTTAGCAAAGGAAACCGCTCGTGAAAGATTGATTGCTCAAGGCGAAATCGAAGTAAGCGTCGAAGAGAGAATTAAAGCTTTTCAAAAATTAGCAACACAACACACTGGAAATATTAAAAATATTGAAAGACAAATGGAAGTGTTAAATTTAAGATATCAAGAAAATAACGTAGAAATCGCAAAACTTGATGAAGAAGTTGGATTATTGAACATTCAAAAAAATAAAAAGGATAGCGACCTAGTTAAGGTAAGAACTCATCTTCACGTTTTAGAACAACAACGCGAAGGAAACACGATGCTTTATAAAGGAACCAAGACTATTTTGGAAAATAAAACATACTTTGGAAAACCTTTAAAGGGTACTGTTGCTGATTTAATTAAAGTTGATAATGAATACTTGCGTGCTATTGATGTTATTTTAAGCAGCGCAGCACAACATTTAGTTGTCGATAAATCCGAAACCGCTGTTAAAGCTGTTAACTTCTTAAAACAAAACGATGGTGGTCGTGCAACTTTTATCCCTCTTTCATCAATTCAACCAAAATCTGTTAGAGACGATCATTTGCTTGCAGTTCAAGGTCATCCCGGTTTCGTTGCCGTAGCATCTGAATTGGTATATTCTGCTCCTGAGTACGAAATACTTAAAAAATTCTTACTTGGCAATGTTATCGTAGCATCTGACATCGAGCAAGCCAATAAAATTTCAAACATACTTGAACGTCGTTATATGATTGTAACGTTAGAAGGCGATACAATAAGAGCCGGAGGTGTTATTGTTGGTGGAGCAAAAGTTCAAACACAAAGCTTATTAGGATTCGAAGAAAAAATTGAAGAACTAAAAAAACTTATTCCAGGATTAAATGCTCAAATACAACTGGCTATCACTAAATTAAATGAAGTTAAAAACAAAAGAAAACAAGCTTTTGATTTAGCAACATCATTGCAAAATGAAATTTCAACCTTAAAAAGTAAAAAAGTTAATGAACAATTCACTTTAGATGAGTTAAATCTAAAATTATCGAATTTAAACGCTCGAATTGTTGAATTAAGCGAAGAAAAAGAATCTTCATTAGCAAATTCTAAAGCTGATGTAGAACTTTTAAACACTCGTAAAGTAACTTTACTTTCAGAATTAAACGCAAAAGAAAAAAGAATTAGAAGTTTAACCATTGATTTAGACCAACTAAACATTGTTAAAAATGACTATAGTTCAACTCTTAATAAATTAATTCAATCATTCGCTCAAAAACTGACTCAAAAAGATAAATCTAAGATGCTATTAGATCAATCAAGAGAGCGTCTAGCAAGTCAATATAAAATGACATTTGAAGCCGCTGCGGAACAATACAATTTAGTTATGAATCAAGAAGATGCAGAAGACTTTGTCTGAACCCTAAGAGAAGAAATCGATAAATTAGGTTCAGTTAATATTGAATCTCTTGAAACATTAATTGAAGAAGAAGCAAGATACAATAAGTTAGCCGAAGGAGAAAGGGAACTTTCTGAAGCTAAACAAACTCTTGAAAATGCTATTGCTGACATTGATAAAGTTATTACCACTAGATTAGTGAACATTGTTAACGATGTTAATGGTCCATTCAACGAAGTTTTTGCCACAATGCTTGGTGGTGGACGCGCCGAATTATATTGAACTGACCCTAATGATATATTGGAATCAGGTATTGAAATTAAAGCTCAACCTCCAGGAAAAAACATTGCGAACCTTAAATTATTTTCTGGTGGAGAAAAATCTCTAATTGCGATATCATTGCTATTCGGAATTCTAAAAGCTCGCCCACTTCCATTGTGTATATTAGATGAGGTTGAAGCGGCGCTTGACGAAGCTAATGTCGTAAGATATGCTGAATATCTACAAGAGTTAAAAGAAAAAACTCAATTTATAGTTATTACACACCGTCACGGAACAATGTCAAGAGTTGACTCTCTATTTGGTGCAACTATGCAAAACCGTGGAATTACAACATTCTTCAGTCTAGAGTTGGCAGAGGCTAAAAAACTTGTTGATGATGAACAAATCGAACTAGATATTCCAGATGGTGAATAATAAATACCAAAATGCGCTTCAAGCGCATTTTTTAAATAAAAAAAGGCTTAATCTGCCTTTTAATTATCATCAACGAAACGTGTATTGAAGTTACCGTGAATTTTTAATATTGGTTTAATGCTTATTCATATTTTAGGATCAATAACTCTTAAATCTTGAATAATATTTTTAGTTTCTAATAACAACATCGTTGTATTAATTTTGTAAACTTTTTCACCAGAATATCCGCTTGTTGTCGCATAAATTGAATAAGAGTGTCAGTAGTTGATATCGTTAAAATATTGCATAACTTTGTCAAATGATTTGACACAAGAAATTTCAACATTCACTTTTTTATATTTAGGATAAAGCACAGATATTAAGCCGTTAACAGCTGCGATATAAACAAATGAAGTGATTTCTCTCATTCCGATTATTACACGTTTGCCTGAACTAATATAAGTAACATAATGATTATCCCCAATTTTTTTATAAACTATAACAATCGATTCATTGTGCGGTTGAGCGAATGCAAATATAATTAAAAATGTGATTGATGTGGCAAGCGATACAATTGTTAATATCCCTCCAACACTCTTTTGTTTTTTCATTGAAAAAAAGTAAGCAACAATGTCGGTTCCGCCTGTTGAACCGCCCGATTTTCATGCCAGAGAAATAGCAATACCAACAAACAGGGAACCAATTAACCCGTTAGCTAAAATTGGTCATGTTACCGGATTTTCATAATTTACACCATCGATTAACACAGTTCTTTCTCAACCCGGCGCAACATTAAATACATTATGAAATCAATCTGCAACAGTATTGCCCTCATTACCGCCCGTTAACACAAAGTTGATTAAAGTTTGAAAAATCATGAATTCTAATGTGTGTAAATTAAATGATAACTTTGTTTTTTTTCACAGAATAAAAAACAAAGGAATATTGCACGCTAAATACATAAGACCAAAAAATGGTTTCGTTTGATGAAAAATCAACGAAATCAACATTGGCACACCCGATAGTCCTGACGGAATGGTTTCTGAACGTTGAAGAAACACTACTGCTCCAAAGTTAAACATGAATGCTGCTAAAAACATGAAGCAAGTTCTAATGAAATATTGTTGCACTCTTTTTTGTTTAACATCTTTTTCGTGAGGATTTTCAAGGTTATAGGCGTGAGCCCCCATTTTATATTCTTTAATTTTTTGATTAACTTTTCTGACCGCTAATGGTTCAGATTTTTTAGTAATTTTCCCTTGATCGTTCATATGAATATTATAATTACAAATAAAACTTTTATATTTATTTTTGTAAATTAAATTTTATATACTAAAAAACGCTTTTTAAGTCTAATTATTAAGCTAAAATAAGGTTTTTATTTACTTTCTGCACTATTAATAAACACATTTTTTACCAGATTTGAATTTTTAGGATTTTTAAATTTAAATTAATAATCAATCACATCAGCTACATGCGTAATTAAATTTGCGCCGTTTTTTATTAAAAAATTTGTTGCTTCATCGATGTTTAAGCCTGGATAACAATAAACTTCTTTATTGAAATCTACAAAATTATTTGCAAGATTAATTATCCCGGACCCTTGTTTTGCACCATAGATTACCAAAAACTTGCTAATTGAGGCAATCAATATATTTCTTTCTTTAAATCTTATATATTTTGGATTAACATAAGGCGGATATTGAGAAATATATAAAGAATTATTTAGTTCTGCGTTAATATCTATAAAATCATGACCGCTAACTAAAACGTGTATTACTCCTTTATTAGTTGACTGATATAGTTGTGCTATTTCACGATCAATTTTAGTAAAATCACTAGTAACTAACACAAACTCCGACATGAATTTATTCAAGGAATTATTAATAAAAGATTTTACTCTTTCATTATCCAAATCTCCTGTTAAAGTGATTTTTTTTCGGTTCAATAAACTTAATTTACCTTTGTAGTAAAGCACATAAGGAGAATATTTTAAAAGTTTTAATTCTTCAGGGTATTGGTCGTCAAAAACAGTTATATATTTAATATTATTTTTTTCTAAAATGTTGAGAACTTGCTTTATATGACTTTCGCCCACTTTTCTTTTTTTGACTAAGTCTTTAAAAATTTCATAATTGTTTCCTTTATTTACATAGGAAAGATATACTAATAATTCATTCATTTTAACCTCCATAGTTTATAAGCCATAAAGTTCTAAAATCTATAAAAAAGGAAAAAATCTTCATAATTTGTATAAAAATTCAATTAAATGAATATAAAAAAACCGGAAAACCAGTTTTTTTATATTTAGTTGTTTTTAGGTGTAACAACTCTTGTTTCATATACTGAGGCATATGTACGATTTCTACGTTTTTCAAATTTTACGTATCCTGTAATTAAAGCATAAATTGTGTCATCTTTACCAATACCTGCATTAGTACCAGGGAAAATTTTTGTTCCTCTTTGACGGAAAATAATTGACCCTGCTGTACAGAATTGACCATCACCTAGCTTGATGCCTAATCTTTGGCCGCGACTGTCACGACCGTTTTTAGTTGATCCACCAGCTTTTGTCTTTGCCATTTTCTATTACCCTACAATCTTTTTAACTTCAACACGTGTATATGGTTGACGATGTCCTAGTTTTCTTTTGTGTGTAGATTTAGCATTGTGACGGTATACGATGATTTTTTTGCTTTTGCCTTGTTTTTGGATTACTCCTTCAACATATGCTTTTTCAAGATATGGTTTACCAATTTTTTCACCAACTAGTAAAACCTTGTCAAATTTTACAACTGAACCTTCTTCACCTTCAATTTTTTCGATGAAAATTGTTTGTCCTTCTTTGACTAAAATTTGCTTGCCTCCAGTTTCAATAATAGCTAACATGTCTATTAATCTCCTGTTTTTTGTGGCTCATCTTAAGGGTGATAATAAATATACTTGAAGACCCGTTCAGAATGGTTACAAAAAGTAACAATGTCATTATAGTACAAAAATACTAAAATAAAAGCATTTTTTACCCCTGGGCTTAATAACTTAAATAAATTGTTTTGTATTGAGTTGCAGATTCTGATTTTTGATTATTATCGTTTCATTTAATCGAGTTATTTCCAACTTTTGTTTCACCTGATGATGACATAAACATTTTGACTACATTTGCTATTGTACTTATACCTGCAAATACAATCGGAGCTACAGCAGTAACGACTGCTAATATACTACCACCGTAAATATTAACTTGTTCAGCAATAGAAATTTTCTTAAATTGATACTTCATTCCACCTCCTGTTTTATATAACACATAATTATGGCAATAATTAAATGAAGGAAAAAAATGACATTTTTGCTTAAAATAAACAACAAAGAATAGCCCGAGCTATTCTTTATCCTCTTTCTTGGTTTTTGCTGACTCAAAATTTTCATTCATTTTTTTTAGTTCAGCTAAAATTAATTGCTCTGTGGTTGGTTCCGGAATTGGTTGAGGTTGGTCTTTTATTTTTAGTATTTTTTTGAAATCAACTACTGCCTTAATTAAGAACACAATCATCAATAATAAATAAATGACTAATGTTACAATAATGAAAGCAAATAAAGCAGCTAAAAATTTCCCAATTAAAATTTCTCCAATTTTTCATTTTTCCAGAGTTTCAGCTCCAGTGAGTTTTGCTATAGGGGGAAGTATAACATCATTAGCGAGTGATTTAACAACTCCGTTAAATGACGTTCCAATCAATAATCCAATAGCTAGCATGAACATGTTACTTTTTTTAACAACAGCTCACGCATCTTTGCTTGCTTTTTTAAACATAATATTATTATACACAGTCATTTCAAAATTATAAAAAAACAAGACTATCTTGTTTAATTATTCTTTTTTGCTCACAACCACTAAAGCATACTTGATAACACGGTCATTCAATAAATATGCTTCGCAGTCGACTCTTTTGATTGTATTTGGTTCTACATCCGGATCAATTACAAAATCAATCGGTTTCTGAGTATTCGGATCAAATATATCACCGACTTTTGGTAAAAATGTTTTAAGTCCGTGAGAGTTGAAAACGGATTCAAGCATTCCAAGAACCATCTTAAACCCAGTAACGTACGTTTTTACACTGTGCTCAGTACTATTTAAACCAGATTCGATCGCAAGTTTAAGAGTGGCAAAAGGATTGGTAAAATCTTCGAAGAATTTTTGAAGCGCATATTCTTTGATTCTTTTAATTTCTTCTTCAGGTACTGTAATTCGTTTGTTTTCGTTAACTTTATTATTTAATTCTCTGATTTTTTCCTTCAATGTATTATTGATTTCTTCTAATGCGAAAAACTTGTCAGCAAGTAGTTTGAATTCAAGTTTAGAATCAACCAATTCTTTTTTAAGATTTTCTAGTTCCATTGATTTTTGTTCTTTTTCTTTGTCGTTTTTGAATTTTTTGCTAGATTCAAATGATAGGTTTTCTATATCAAAAGTAAGCGTTTTTTTTGCATAATCACTCTTGGCATTTTCATCAAAAGTGACTATTATCTTGTAACGAGGTGCTCATCCCGTATTCATTATTGATTCATCTATTTGAGAATTTATTGAACTTTCACCTAATTTAATTAAATAATTACGTTTTGATAATTTTTTAATAAATTTCTTCCCTTCAAATACTTTAACATTAGTTTTTATTATAGTTCCTGTTTTTAAATCTTTGTCTCTCATAATTACTCCTTATTTTTATCGCTATCTATAATTAAATCTTCTAACAGCTTAATAGCAGTTAAACTTCTATGATAGTCCATTCTGTTTGAACCAACCAAACTTATTTCCTTAATTTTTCCATCAGTTTCAAGTTTTTTTGTAATTATTGAACAATGGTCATCTCTAACAGCAATTTTTAATTTAGCATCGTCATCAATTTCTCTCTCTAGAGTTTTCCAAATTGACTGATTTTCAATTAAATACAGAATTTTAGTTAAATCTTGTCTAGATATTTCATCCGCCAAAATAATTTTATCTTTACCGTAGACAACATTTTTATTTTGCAATTCAAAGTCAAACACATTATTAACTAAACTTTCCAATATTGATTCATAGTTTTTAATTTGACCGGCTAGAATTGGAGCTAAACTGTCCGCAGTTTCACGAAGTTTCAAAATTGGGACATCTATCAAACGTTCCTTGAAAATTCTAATAGCTATTCTCAAATCATTCATGTCAGTGCTGTTTAAATCAAGAGTAATAGTTCTATGTGTGACTTCACCAAATGAAGTAACCAAAACTATAGTGGCTTGATTTTCAGTTAGAGGTACCAATTGAATACTTTTTAAAGTAGATGATTCATTAGTTTCACTTGTAACTAATGTTATACCAACCGTATCCGAAATAACTTTACATGCTTCTTTAACTGTTTCATCTACACTAGTTCTTCTTTTTGCGAATATATCCTTTATCTTTTCTCTTAATGATTTTGAGTCTTGCGTAATTAAATGTTTTGCGTAAAATTTATAACCTTCTATCGAGGGAATACGTCCAGATGAAGTATGAGTCTTTTCGAGATACCCCATTTTTTCTAAATTGTTCATTAAATATCTAACTTTTGCACTTGAAAATGACAGGTTAAACCGCGTAACTAATGTTGAAGATCCAACTGGTTGACCAGTTTCAATATATAAATCTACAACACATTTCAAAATCTTTTGTTTATCGTTTGTTAGTTCTAAATTATTCATATGAAAATTATAACATTTTTTAGCAAATTTAGCATTCGACTGCTAAATTATTTATCGTTACTTTTTCTTGTTTTTGAGTCTTAGTAAAAAAACATAAAATAAAGCAGTCATCTAACTAAATTTCTTTTTAACAAAATTGAAAATTTTTTAAAAAAATTCCCAGTGCCTATCTAATTAAAATAAAAAAACATCGATTACTCGATGTTATTAATGAGTGATTATTTTTTAACTGATTTTGCAAGACGTTGATTAAATTTGTCAATCATACCGGTTGCTTTTGTTTTTGCTCTGTCACCTGTGTAAACTACGTGACATCCTGAACAAACGTCTACTGAAATTGAAGTTTTTGTTGTACCGAATTCGAATTCTGTATTACATGTTGAACATGTTGTTTTAACAACATTGTATTGTGGGTGAATATCTTTTTTCATAATACTTCCTTATACCTTAGTTAATTATTTTGAGTAGAACTCAACAACTAGGTTTTCTTTAATTTCAGGTAATACTTCTGTTCTTTCAGGTAAACGATCTAAAGTAGCTTCAAAACCTTTTAGGGTAATTCAAGCAGCCGTTGTTTTTTCAGCTAAGTTTGCAATAATTTGTGAATTCTTTTGTGATTTTTCTTTTAAAGCAATAACTTGTCCTACTTTAATAGTCATTGATGGAATGTTTGCTTTTTTACCATCAACTGTAAAGTGGTTATGCGCAACTAATTGTCTTGCTTGTCTTCTTGTATTTGCAAAACCTGCACGGTAAACTAGGTTATCTAAACGAACTTCTAAAAGTTGGATTAGGTTTGTACCTAAAACACCTTTAATCTTTGCAGCTCTCTCAAAGAATTTTCTTAATTGTTTTTCACTCATGCCATATACGAATTTAACTTTTTGTTTTTCGTATAAGTGTAGACCATAGTCTGATAATTTTACACGTTTGTTGCCGTGTTGACCTGGTGCGTAAGTTCTCTTTTTACCTTTTGAGAACTCTTTTCCTGTTTCAAGAATTGAAAAGCCGTAACGACGAGCCTTTTTGAAAACTGGACCTGTATATCTCATGTTTTTTCCTCTTTCTGCATAAAACATCAAAAGGGGTAATCTCTAACTAATTAATAAAACTTTAATGATTTCGGTTTTCAGCATCCCTACTTTCAACTCCACTGAAGTGTTATAACATTTAGTTATGATTGCCGGCTGTAATATGCTTTTTTATTATATATAAAAGATTAAATAATCAAAATTATTACTCATCATTTTCAGTATTATTTTTTGTAGTTTTCCGTAATTTTCTAAGTAATTTTTTAAACTTATGCAATATTCAATTAATTTTTATCGCGATTGAACATTGTTCTAAGAAAGAATAATTGTCTTTATATCTGTAAACCATGCACATAATAATATCAACACACAATTTTTTCGAATCAAAATCATAATAAAAAATTACTTCGTGTTTTTTTGATGTTGTTAATTTTATAAAAAAATATTTATTATGGTCTCATTTGTCTATGGCCTCAAAATTGAATCATAGATTTGATTTATTTTTTTTGTCCTTCATTATTGCAGTTGAAATGAAATTAGTTATCTTTTTTGTTTCTTCGAAATCTAATTTATAACGTTTTTTAATAGTCTTAATACTACCGAAACTCTCTACTAATTTATTATATTTAAAGCTTAAAAGATTGTTTCGGTTTGCATAGGAATTAAGCATTCAAATTAAACAAATAAAGAAATAATAATTATTAAATTCAGGAGAATATTTTGGGTTCGCAATAAAGTTATTTTCAGTGTACGCAAATACATAATTTTTGTCATTAAGTACAGATTTATAATTGGAATGGTCAAAATAAGTCCAACCTACTCCATATTGTTTTAATAGATCTTTTACCGCATAGGTCGAACTATGTGGAATCATAACTTTGAAGTCTGAAATATCTTTTTTTACTCGTTTATATTCCTCTAAATAAAAGTCTAAATAGATTAATGCAAGTGTATTAGAGTCAGCAAAATTGAATCTATTATTCAATAACAATCCAACATTGATTTTGGAAGAATCGCCGAAATGAAAAATATTAGAAATCTTTCTTTTTATCATTGATTTTCTAAATAGTTTAGAAACGACTTTAACCCATTTTAGACCATGACTTCTTTTTCTTGTTTTAAAATTGTTAGCATAATTTTGCAATAAATTTCTCATTAAAACCAATGAAGTTAAATTTTTATGCGTCAATAAACTTAGCGATTTATATCGCTGCTTGACGTTAGCAAAAGGTTTTAAAATTTCATTCTTTGAACATAATTCGCTTACGTATTTGTCAAAATTTAATTTTATAAATGGTTTAACATCCCAGTCAAAATTAAACTCGTGATTGTTAACATACATTTCATAAATTTCCGATTGTTTTTCAGGAGTTAAATCGTCAAATTTTGAATCTTTAATATTTACCTGTAAGTACTTAAATTCTGTATTAATTGTCAATTTTAGTAAATAATCAAGCGGATTGACCTTCATTGCATATTCATCAAGTATCATGGGGGCGGAACTATGCTTATCGTATTCATAAATAATGTGTCCGTGACTTTGCAAAAATTTTGCTACCTTGGTAAGATATTTATTTCTGGTTTCACCTTCCAAAGATATTAAAATCTTAGATTTAGGTTTGATATTTTCATGAATAGCTTGAGCAAGTAGCAAAAAAGAACAAAGACGTACTGGATCTTTTTCTGTTTTATTTAAAAAAACATAATTGTTATTAATATGTAATAATTTGTCTTTCTTTAAAACATTTTTGTCAGTCATCTTTGTCCTTCTTTAAAATTATTCGATTTCTTCAGCGGTGACTCTTTCTTCATCAATTTCAGAATCATCAGTATCATCTATTCCATCTTCCGGTGTTTGTTCAAGAACTTTTTTAATGAATTCAGCTTTTTTAAGAGATACTTGCTCGTCAATTTTATCGTCAACCTTAATCACTTCTACTGCTTGTATATTTTCTTTATTTTTAAGATTAATAAGTTTGACACCTTTGCTTGCACGACCGCTAATGTTTATTTGTTCAATAGGCACCCTAATTGTTAAGCCACTTGTCGTAATAATTAGTAACTCATCCTGAGGGTTAACAAAACGTGAAAAGACAATATTACCGGCTAATTTAGAATTAATACCTTTAACACCTTTTCCGCCACGTTTCACAAGTCTAAATTGATCATGATGAGTTAATTTACCAAACCCTTCAGCCCCAATAGTTAATACTAATTCGCCTTCTAAATCACTCGAAGCAGAAACAACTTCTTGATTTTCTTCTAAATTAATACCTTTAACGCCATATGCTGTTCTAGACAATGGTCTAAAATCTTTGGATTGGAATTTAACTATTCTATCGTCATTATTAGCCAACATAATTAACGAATCCTCTTTAACTATCATTGCTCTTACTAATTCATCACCCTCGCGCAAACTAAATGCGTATTTACCACTAGCATAAATAGTTTGATATTGTGTTAAAGGTGTTTTTTTAATAATTCCATATTTTGTTGCTGTGAATAAAAATTCGTTTTCGTTATAGTCATTTATAGGTAACATTGAAACTATTTTTTCATTGTCTTTAACATTTAAAGTTGGAACTAAATTCACAAAAGGAGTTCCTTTAGATTGTCTTGATAATTCAGGTATTTCATGAGCTCTTATTCTATATACCCTCGCATGGTTTGAAAATAACAATAAATCAGTGTGAGTTGAACAAGTTATTAATGAAGCTACATCATCGTCGTCATAGGTTTTCATTGTTGTTATACCAACTCCACCTCTTCTTTGAGTTTTGTATTCTTCAAGATCGATTCTTTTTACATATCCTTTAGCAGATGTTGTAATAACAATATCTCTTTCGGGAATTAAGTCTTCATCTGTTATTCTTCCACCGGCTTCTAGGTTGATTGTCGATCTACGTTCGTCAGCATATTTCATTTTAACTTCAGTTAATTCATCAATAATTAATTGAACCAATTTTTCATGTGAAGCCAAAATTTCTTCAATACGTGTAATTTCGGCAATTAATTGATTCATTTCTTCAATCATATTTTCAATAGCCAAACCAGTCAAACGGCCTAAACGCATATCTACAATAGCTTTTGTTTGTCTTTCGCTTAAATTAAATCTTTCGCCTAATCTTTGTTGGGCTTCAGCGTCATTCTTAGATTTTTTAATGATTGCAATTACTTCATCGATATTTTCAACAGCGATTTTTAAACCTTCTAAAACATGAAGTCTGTCTTTAGCTTTTTCAAGATCAAATTTTAATCTACGTGTAACGACATCTTCTTGATGCTTTAAATAAACTTCAATAGCTTGCTTAATATTCAATAGTTTTGGTTCACCGCTCACTAAAGCAACAAAGTTAACATTGTAATTAACTTGTAGATTTGTTTGGCGATAAAGTTTATTTAACAAAATGTGTGGATTTATATTACGCTTCAAGTCTATAACAATTCTAATACCTTCACGGTTAGATTCGTCTCTTAAATCTGCAATGCCTTCAATTGATTTATCTTTAACTAAATCCGCGATTTTTTCAATGATTGCTGTTTTTTTGATCTCATAAGGGATTTCAGTAACAATAATTCTGCTTTTTCCGTTTTTAAACTCTTCAATTTTAGCAATTGAACGAATAGGTATTGAACCTTTACCAGTAGTATATGCTTCCTTGATTCCTTCGTTGCCTAAGATCATAGCACCCGTTGGAAAATCAGGTCCAGGTAAAAATTCCATCATCTCTTCTATTGATAAATCCGGATTCTTAGCTAGCGCTATAGTTGCATCAATTGCTTCTCCTAAGTTATGAGGTGGGATGTTAGTTGCCATACCGACAGCAATACCCGATCCACCAGTAACTAACAAGTTTGGAAAGCGAGCTGGTAACACAACTGGTTCTTTTTCGCTTGCATCATAGTTGTCCACAAAATCAACTGTGTCTTTTTTAATTCCATCCAACATTTCAGAAGCAACTTTACTCATTCTTGCTTCAGTATAACGCATCGCAGCCGCACCATCACCGTCAATTGAACCAAAGTTTCCATGTCCATCAACCAATGGATATCTCATAGAAAACTCTTGCGCCATACGAACCATAGCATCATAAACTGATGAATCACCGTGTGGGTGATATTTACCAAGAACGTCACCAACAATACGTGCGCTTTTTCTATGTTGTGAAGCGTGAGTAATGCCCAACTCACTCATATCATATAAAATACGACGGTGAACAGGTTTTAAACCATCTCTAGCATCAGGCAAAGCACGCGAAACAATAACACTCATTGCATACTCAAGGAATGAATTTTTCATTTCTTTGTCAATATCAATTGGATGAAGACCATCTAGTGGTTTTTCAATAATCTGGCTCTGAACAACATAATCTTCTTTATTTTGCGGTATTTGTTCTTCCTCTTCATCCTCAATTTCTGTATTTTCTTCTTGTTTGAAGGCAACAAATAATTCTTCATCGGGAATATAATTTTCATCAAATTCTTCAATAATTGGTTTGTTTAATTCTTCTTTTTCGTCTAATACTTTTTCTTTATCTTTTTCGTTAAATGACATTCTTGCTCCTATAAATATATATTTTAATATTAATATTATATCAACTTTGATTTTTTTATGTAGATAATACTTATTAATTTAACATCATAGATGTTCATATCATTTGTAATAAAATCACACGTTTTTCACTAATTTACATTTTACGTTAACACCCGTGTGTAAATATTTCTTTATTTGTACTATACTGGTTTATAATTAAATTGACAAGGGTGCTACGAAAGTGGCTGAGAACATACCTATTAGCAGATCATGGTAATTCATGCGTGGCTAAGTTCTTATTTAATTTGATTCCTTGTCAAAGGAGTATTTTTTATGAAATTTATTAAAAAAATAATGAGTGCGTCGGCACCACTTACTTTGACAACAGCGACATTGTTGTCTGCTAGTTGCAATAACAAAACGACCGAAAAAACAAAAGAAAACTTAGATTTATTGTGAGATACAGAGATTACTATAACTAATTCATGAATAAATCCAGGTTTTCAAAAAACTAAGAAAGAAACCGATTTCTTGAATTTATTAAGTAAAAGATTCAATGAATTAAAGAATAAAGATAAAAGCACAAAACATCTGCCAGATGTTAAATTTAACATTGAAACCAAAGATAAAAGCACATACATTCAAGACATTGAAAACGATAATAAAAAAAATGATTTATTAATTGCAAATTACACAGTTTTTTCAGAAAACTTTTGACAAGACGGAAAATTTGTGAATGATAATAATCCAAAATTGGTAGCTCAAACCAGTACATTAAAATTTAATTGACAATCTTCAGACAACGATTTATATAAAGACGGAACTTCAACAGATCCGCTAAGAATTGCGGCAATAAAAAATAATGAAGTTTGAGTAAAAAACACTGGTTTTGAATATCCGGACTGACCAGAAGCAATTAAACAAAACAAAATCAATTTTGATGGTTCGAAATACGATACATTCTATTCAAAAGATAAATTAACATATGTTTATCACGGTGCAATATTAATATCAGGAAATTTTGCTAAACGAACCGAAATTACTAAAGATTGAGAAGATAGAAATTGAGAAAAATTTGTTTCTCACGGTATTGTTTACAGCAAAAACACTAGCGCAGGCGGTTTTAAATATCAAGCGGCACTATTAGCTCGTCATTTCAATAAACCTCTTACTGAAATACTGGAATATTTAAACTCAAACTCTGAATATGTTTTTAAAGGGTCTAAGCCTAAATCACAATTGGGTAAAGAATCACAAAATTCAAAAGGAGAAAAAATTGTTCCTCATATTGCCTTCGATGATGAAGGTTCGTATAACTGAACTGAAAATAATGGTAAAAACAATTATTACAAACCTCAAGGCTTTAAATCAAATAAAAGCTATGAAGATCAGGAAAATGATGTTATCAGAACATTAACCTTAACCAATCCAGCTGCATATGATGTAGTTCTTGGAAGAAAAGGCCTACACGATAAACAAGTTGAATTAATTGCGAAGGCACTTACATCTCTTACCGTACAAGAAAATACATACGGAATCTATACTGGATACAATAAATTCCAACTGCTATCTAACGAATTATTTCAAAAATTTGTCAAATTGCAGGTTCAAGCTGAGAGTGTTCAAGATTTAGTTAATGATATACCGGAAATTAACTAATGAACAAAATTATTGAATGTAAAGATATCAATCTTACTTATAAAAAAAATTCCGAAGATGTTCTGCAAAACATAAATTTAAATGTTTATGAGGGAGAAATGATTGCTGTTATTGGTCCAAGTGGAGCAGGTAAATCAACTCTATTTAAAATGTTTGTCAAAGCAATTAAACCCCGGAGTGGTGAAATCAAACTATTTGGAAAAGAGATTTCAAAAATACCAATTAAACATTGAAAAAAAATAATTGATAGAATTGGTTTTTTAACCCAAAAACCAAACCTTATAAATACTGATAATGTTTATGAGAATATAAGACGTTCTCACACTAAATATTCAAATTTCTTTTATCAAATCTTCGGTATTCTAAACAAAAAACAAAAAACTAAAATATTTCAAACACTAGATGAATTAAATATTCTTGATAAATCTTTTTCTCGTGTATCAGATTTGAGTGGCGGTCAACAACAAAGAGTTGAAATTGCCAAATTATTGATTAGAGATGTTGATTTAATTCTTGCTGACGAGCCTACAGCAAACCTTGATAACCACACAAGCAAAGAAGTGTTAGATTTACTGTTGAATCTAAAACACAAAAATAAAACTTTGATTGTCAATATACACGATTTAAGTCTTATTAAACAATATTTCGATCGAGTAATAGCAATTAATAATAAACATATTATTTTAAACAAAAAAGTTGATGATGTTGAACTATGAGAACTAATAGAATCGGTACAAAAAACTCAGTAGCTAAAATATCAAAATTTTACAAATATCAGTACATAAGCGCATATAGCGATAAAACAACTGGTTGAAAAATTAACCCAATTTTCAAACGTATAGCTATATTCTTAATTGTCGCAGGAATATGCACTTTAATCGCGTTTCAAGTTAAAAATATTAACTTTACAAATTCTGATTTAATTCTAAAAAAATTATGAAAACTATTCATTTTCAGTAATAAAAGTACTGTCAACGGGAGCGCTACAGGTATTTATACAGATCTATGAAAAGATTCATTTTACTCTTTATGAATAACAATAAAATTGGCGCTTGCTGGTACATTCACTGGATTTGCACTTGCTATAATCACAGCCGTATTATCATTCAAAGCTGTAACAAACAAATTCGTTGCTTATGTCTTTAAACTAACTATTTTATTTTTACGTGCGATACCTGAAATTGTATTTATTTTATTAATTACCAACACTTTTCGAAATGAAATCAGTTTAATGATTGTGTACCTATGATTTACTTGATTATGATTACACAAATACTATATAGAAATATTACAAAACGTAGATTTAAATCCATACTATTTATCAATAAATCAAGGAAATACGAAATTTAAAGCATTTATTAAGGAAATTTGACCGAGAATAAATAACAGAATTTTTGCGCTATTCATTTTTTCGTTTGAATCAAATATAAGATGAGCAGCAATACTGGGAGCTTTAAGTTTACCAGGAATTGGTGTCTTAATCAACTATGCTTCAGAGAAAACTATTCGTTTTACTCAACTCGGTATACCTTTGTTAGTATTAATGGGTTTTATAATTTTTCTAGAAATAATAAATATTTTATTTAAGAATTATTTATTCGAGACTAAATCAAAATCGTATATTCAAAAATATAAATTTAAGACACTCGAATACCAAAGACTTGCAAAAACTATTAATTTCAGAAAACTTATTATGACTTCTATTTTTCTGATTTGTACTGTAATTACAATATGAACAGTTACATCTACACCTATATGATTTTTTAATCTTTCAGAAACAAAATTATTTTTCAATGCCTTCTTTCACCCAGATTTTAGCGGATTTAAGTTAAATAGTTGAGATCTTAATTTTAATCCGTTCTTAATGATTTGAGAGTCTATTAGTTTCACAATCATGGCTCTTACAATTTGTACATTTTTCACTTTTATTTCTGTAAGGTTGCAATCAATTAGGCTAAATAAAGCTTGGTTTTCAGTTTTTTGAAGAGGTTTTAATGCGTTAATTCGCTTAATTCCTACGGTGGTATATTTTTATGTTTTTCTACCAATTTTAACTGCTTCTCCATTTTTCCTAATTATCATAATTTTAGGGCTTCATGAAATGTCTTCAAAATCTAAACAATTAGTTGAAGCGGTTGATAACTTGGATGAGGAAATTATTACTAACATGCGTATGCAAGGATATTCAAACAACCAAATATATTTAAAATTTATTATTCCATCTTTAAAAAGAGAAATTATTTCATTAACTATATTTTATTTTGAATTAATTTTCAGAAATTCAATAACTTATGCTGTCTTTGCACAAAATGAATTATCAATCGGAAATAATATATATAAAAATCTAGATGGTAAAACTAACTTTAATCCTCAACTAGCAATGGGTTATATCTGAATTGCAACTATTTCGATTTTAACTATAAACATCTGTGGTTATACGATATTGAATTGAAATAAAATTCAGCCAAACTTGTTTAAAAGAACAAAAATGCTGTCTAACTAGTTTTTTAACTAACACATTAAATGTTAGTTTTTTTTGTTTTTGTATTAAAATTAAACTTAATATTAATAGGAGTAATTATGAAGAAAATTAGAACAAGATACGCACCAAGTCCTACAGGATATTTACATATTGGTGGTGCAAGAACAGCATTATTTTGCTATTTATTTGCAAAGCATTTTAACGGAGAATTTATTTTCCGTCTTGAAGATACCGATATTAAAAGAAACGTTATTGACGGAGAAAAAAGTCAACTAGAAAATTTGGCTTGATTAGGTATCATCCCAGACGAAAGTCCTTTCAAACCAAATCCAAATTGTGGTAAATATCGCCAGAGCGAAAAACTTGATAGATACAAAGAAATTGCTCAAGAATTACTAAATCGTGGCTTAGCTTATAAAGCATACGATAATTCTGAAGAACTTGAGCAACAGCACGCCGAAAGCGAAGCAAAAGGTATTCCGTCATTCAAATATGATGCTAATTGATTAAAAATCACCGATGAAGAAAAAATCAAGAGAGAAGAAGCAGGTAAGTATTCAATCAGATTAAAAATGCCTAAAAATGTTCAACTTAGTTGAGATGATATTGTTAGAGGACCTATAAGTTTTGATTCTTCAGATATCGGTGACTGAGTAATTTTTAAATCTGATGGTTATCCAACATATAACTTCGCAGTCGTTGTCGATGACCATGATATGTCAATAACGCACGTTTTACGTGGCGAAGAACACATAACGAATACTCCTAAACAATTAGTTATTTACAAAGCTTTAGGTTGACAAGCCCCTACTTTCGGCCATTTAACAGTAATCACTAATATGGAAGGCAAAAAATTATCAAAGAGAGATACATCACTTAAACAATTCATCGAAGATTACCGTAATGAAGGTTATGTACCGGAAGCGGTCTTTAACTTTTTAACATTGTTAGGATGAACAGCAGAAGATGCAAGCGAAATAATGACAAAAGAAGAAATTATTGCTAAATTTGATCCACAGAGACTTTCTAAATCACCGTCAAAATTTGACATCGTCAAAATGCATTGATTCTCTAAACAATACTTTAAAAATAATGACAATACCGAAATAGCCTCAAAATTGAATCAGGACATTAACGATCTTTGAGTCAAATTATTTATTGAAACATTTAAAGAAAGCGTCGGAACTATAACCGAACTAAATAACCACTTAAATTCATACAAAAATCCAGTAAAAACAACTGACTTTGTATTCAATGAACAAGAATTAGCAGTAATTAACGAATTCACTAACCAAATTGAAAATGTTGATTTCACAGTTGAAAATATACAATTAGCTATCAATAATACCAGAGACAAACTAGGAATTAGCGGTAAAAAATTGTTTATGCCAATAAGAAAAGCTACGACTTTTGCCGAACATGGACCAGAATTAGCTAAAGCAATTTTCCTTTACGGCCGTGATGTTGTAATTGAAAGATTAAGTTTATGAAAATAAAATTTTGCTCACTATATAGACAAGAAGGTCAAGACCAAAAAGCTGAATTTGAGGTCGATGCAAAATACTCAAAAGAATTAATCAAACATCCTTTTGAAAATATAGAATATGAATATGAAGTTTATGAATTTCATGATCCCCAAAGCAAACAGCCAACACGTATTGAAATTAACCCTAAAAGCGTTAATGTAATTACAAATAATGCGACATTACAATTAAGACTCTTAAAATGTCACAATGGTTCAAAAATACATTTAGAAAAAAATGACATTATTCTTAAAACATTGATGGATAAATGTATCGTTAGTGAAAAAGAAGCTTTTTTCCAGTATGAAATGTTCAGTATTAATGACCACCCAATGGGGGAATTCAAAATAACAATTTCTCATGAATAAAGAAAATATCGCAGATTAATGCGATATTTTTTATTGATTGGCTTTTTAAAATGCCGAATAAATAATATGAATAAAGTTCTAATTAAGCTTGTGCTTTAGCTGCTCTACGTTCATCTCTTGCTTGTTCTTTTTGCAATTTGTGTAGTCTTTTTGCAGCACGTTCTTTATTTTTTAATCTAACAATTTTTCTCATTTTTGCTCCCTTTGAATTGATTTGCTGAATTTATTTAGCTAATCATAGACCTAATTCATGTTTTAACGTTGTCTGTCGGTTATTATACCATAAAGAAATCTTTAAAAACCATTATGTTTTAAATATGTTTCAATGTCTTTAACCTTATTTGTTCTCTCTCAAGGTAAATCTAAATCATCCCTGCCAAAATGCCCAAAATAACTGGTATCACCAAAAATTGGTTTTCTTAAATCTAGTTCCTTAATGATTGATTGTGGACGTAAATCAAAAATGCTGGTAATTATATTTTTGATTAATTCAACATTTCGATTCCCATCTGTTTTAACGTTAATCGAAACGGGTTTAGCCACACCAATTGCGTATGATACCTGGATTTCAATTCAGTTGCATAGTTTTTTGGTAGCTACAATATTTTTCGCAATTCAACGACAAGCATAAGCCGCACTTCTATCAACTTTTGTTGAATCTTTTCCTGAAAACGCTCCACCGCCGTGGCGTCCGTATCCACCATAGGTATCAACAATAATTTTTCTACCGGTTAAACCAGTATCTCCTATTGGTCCACCGATAACAAAACGACCAGTAGGATTTATTAATATTTTATTAGGTAATTTAAAATTATATTTTCCTAAAACTACTGAAATTATATTATTAATGATAAATTCTTTGAATTCAACATCATTATAATTTTCATCGTGTTGAATTGACATTAAAACTGTGTCAACATCCAGTATTTTACCTTCGTCATCATATTCAACAGTTACTTGGCTTTTCATATCTGCCTTCGCTCATTTAAATTGGCCGTTTTGACGTAATTTATCTGCGTGTTTAACTAATTCGTGAGCCAAGGCAATAGCAAGGGGCATGTAATTGCTTGTTTCGCTGCAAGCATAACCAAACATAATACCCTGGTCACCCGCACCAATTTCATCATCTGATAAGATAACGCCTCTGCTAATATCTGGGCTTTGTTGCTTTATATCCGTTATGAATTTAATGTTAACAGTCGGATAATCCAGTTTATCAAATATTGATTTTGCTATTGCTATAGCATCAACCTTAGCGTTTGAACTAACTTCGCCTGCTATTAAAACAATATTACCAGTCGCCATTGTTTCAATCGCCACTCTGGCGTTTGAATCTTGTTCTAAATAAGCATCTAGGATACGATCAGATATTTGATCACATATTTTGTCCGGGTGTCCTTGTCCGACACTTTCTGACGTAAATAAATTTCTTACTTTATCAGAAGAAATGTTTTGATTAATATTTTTCATAAATAAAAAACTCCTTTTGCGTTAAATAAAACAAAGAGTTAAGTTTAAAAAGATTCACATGTTGAAGAAATCTCTCCCTGACTTTCCACCTTCCAAAATTGGGGTTGGCATGCCTCACTGCTGTCAAACTAGGCAACTCTTTATGTTATTCGCTATATATGATACATTAAATTTTTATTAACAAATATTTTATTATTATGTTTTTGTTTTTGTTGTTTTGTCTTATAATAACTTTACGTTATTTTAAATAAATAATAAGATCTTATAAATATTTAAAGGAGGAATCATGGCTATAGTTCCAAAACGTAAAACTTCGAAACAACGTAAACATAAAAGACGTACTCATGACACTTTAGTAGTACAAAACCTAGTGGCATGTAAAAACTGTACTAACCTAACACAACAACACAAAGTTTGTGAAATGTGTGGTTTCTACAAAGATAAAATCGTCGAAGGTTACAAAAGTATCAACTCACGTAACAATTAATAATCCAGTGCACTTATAAAAATCTGAGAAATCAGATTTTTTATTTCAAAATCGACAAATCTAGTTTTGAAATAAATAATTAAAATAATGGAGAATATTATATTGGAAGAACAAATTATCTATTTATTGATTACTGTAAACACATATTACGCTAAGTAGTCACGTAAAGAAATTATCGAACTAGTTACCAACTCAATAGTTCTAATAGCTAAGCAAATTTCCATAATCAACTGTAAGAAACCCTAATTTTATTATGCGAAATAAATATCAATTTGGAAACAAAAATAAAAACAATTCTTTCGACATAATATGTTGATTTTTTTTATATTTAGCTAGTTCATAGTTTAATAAATAATATTAATATGAAATACTTTATATATAATTGATAATTATGGAATATAA
The DNA here is from genome assembly GCF_024742155.1 of Mycoplasma zalophidermidis. NCBI lineage: Bacteria > Bacillati > Mycoplasmatota > Mollicutes > Mycoplasmatales > Mycoplasmataceae > Mycoplasma > Mycoplasma zalophidermidis. The sequence continues at coordinate 61,907 of NZ_JANSFS010000005.1, forward strand.
AAAAACAATTATCTTAACTATTTCAATGCTGATTTTCTTGTTTGCTCTGCTACTTGAAGGTTTCTTGATTTATCTAACAATCCGCAAAACAAAACTATCATATTTCAATGAACACCTGAAGAAATGAACGCAAGCGATCAAAAGTTCAAACTATAGTAACTCGGCTACTATTGACAGATTTAGGACATTATCAGCAACAATGACTAATTACTTGGATTTGAAAAATAGACTGAATAATATGTACTCAAAAATGTGTGATTTAACCAAAGAAATTAACCCTGTCTTGCAAAATTTGAATGAAGCAATTACAAAGTACAATTTAAATGAGGCTAAATCATTACACAAAAAGGCAACTAACATTTTTAAAGACTACAATAATTTAAATCAACAATTCAGTGGTTTAAGTGATTCTCTTAACAAACATTGAAACGCTATCGAAGTAGTGGCGGTAAATGCCTATGAAGTAATTAAAACACTTGAACAAATAATCAATGAAAGCAAAGATAAACTACCAATTTCCTATAATTCTTTAATTAATGAACTAAACGAGTTACGAAAGAAAACTTCATATCTAGAATCTCAAAGAACTAGTAAGGCAATTCAAGATGTGTCCAAAGATTTAAACGAACATGACCGTAAGGTAAGAATTTTTGCTGAAAAAGTCAGCCACATGGTTAATATGGAATGATTGAGTTTTAGTTATCTTCCTGAATGTTTAAATCAAATTAAACATCTAGACCAAAGCAATACCAATTACACAAAACTGAACGGTGATTTAGTTAAAATTCAAGATGATTTTATTAAAGAAACCTACCAAACAACAATCTCCAGAATTCGTGCTTGGTTATATCATTACAGTGTTTTGACTTCACAATTAAAAACCAAGCAAGAATTGTCAAATTTTATTGGTAATAATATCTCATTAATTAACCAAAATCTGAATAAAATTGAATTAATCACTAATAATTTTGTTTTAATTACAGATGAGTACAAACAAAATGAAAAAACTCAAATAATTGCTAATTTCGTAAATTTAAAACAAGATTTTGCAAAAATTAAAACAGCTTTAACAAATGGTGAAGCAAATGTATCATATCTAGATATTGACGCGTTCATTAATTCAATGATTGAATGAATAAATAAGTTTAACTATTTAATTAAACAATATAATGACGCCGAAGAAAGTAAACGTTATCAACAATACTATTTAAATATTTTACAAATATGGTACTTGTTTGTTATCACAAATAAAGATTTATTAGAGATGAATTCAACCAATGAAAAAGCAATTACACAATTAATCAAAATGAATGAAAGTTTCACATCAAAATCAGCAATAGAAGAAAACAAACTAACGTTTTTTGCTGATAGACTGTTAGAATTGTGTAAATTGATTTATTATGCTCAAACATATAAATTTATGGCTCTGGATTTAATTAACTCAGCATCAATATACAGATTAAACAATGAAAATATTGATTCGCTGATTAAAATAAGTCTTGAAAAAATCCAAAATAAACAATACAAAGAGGCATTCCAATTGATTAAAGACTTAATTAGAAGGGAGAAATTAGATGTTCACTAAGATATTAATACGTTACGGGGAATTAACGCTTAAAGGTAAAAATAGACAAAATTTTATAGATGTTTTAGCCCGTAACATTACAAACATTGTTGGCGAACGACCAGATGCTAAATTTGATCGTATGTATCTTTCATATTCTCAACACAATATGAATAAATTGAAATACATTTTCGGCATAAGTTCTTATAGTCCGGTTGTTGAATGTGAAAATAAAATTGATCAAATATTTGATTTCGCTAACAAAATGATTGATTTTAATTCTAAAACATTCAAAATCTCTGCCAGACGTTCAAACAAAAATTTTGAGCTTTCTAGTCAAGATATCAACATGCAATTAGGTGGTTTTATTCTTAAAAACCACCCAAATATCAGTGTTGATGTACACAATCCAGACCAAACAATTTTTGTGGAGGTGAGAGATAAATCAACATTTATTTTTCAAGACGCCACACCCGGACTTGGCGGACTACCCGTTGGAATTTCAGGTCGTGTATTACACTTAATGAGCGGCGGCATCGACTCGCCAGTGGCTGCCTTTGAATTAATGAAACGTGGCTTAGAGGTACATTTCCTTTCATTTGTTTCTCCACCACAAACCGATGAAAAAACAATTGATAAAATGAAAAGATTGATTGCTAAATTAAACAACTATCAATGCAAAAGTATGTTTTATTTATGTGATTATTCAAATATTTTGAATTACATTGCACTTGTATCAAATCAGGCATTTAAAATAACATTGTTAAGAAGAAGTTTTTATAGAATTGCATCCAGTTTAGCAGACAAACTTCATTTTATAGCTCTTTCAAATGGTGAAAATCTTGGACAAGTTGCTTCGCAAACATTAGAATCACTATCTGTTATTAATCAATCTAGTTCAAAATTGGTTTTGCGTCCTTTATTAACAAAAGATAAGGTAGAAACAATAAATATTGCAAAACAAATCGGAACCTACGAAATAAGCATTGAAAAAGCAAATGAAACGTGCGAAATGTTTGCTCCAAAAGAGCCAGTAACTAAACCACGTTTTGAAGATGTTATTAAATTAGAAAATGAACTAAATAATTTGGAAAAATTTGAAAGTAATATAATTTTAAATAACATAGAAGTAATAAAAATAAAATAGGAGAGTATATATGTCAAAAATTATAGATATTTACGCAAGAGAAATTCTTGACTCAAGAGGTAACCCAACAATCGCTGTTAAGGTTACAACTGAATTGGGTGCACAAGGTGTTTCTATGGTGCCTTCAGGCGCCTCAACAGGTACAAGAGAAGCCTGTGAATTAAGAGATGCAGCATTTCCTGAATTTAAGGACAACTGGTTCGGCGGTAAAGGTGTTATGAAAGCCGTAACTAACACAAACGAAATTATTGCACCAGAATTAATTGGTCTTGAAGTTAGCGAACAAAGACTAATTGATATGACAATGATTAAATTGGACGGCACAAAAAACAAAACAAATTTAGGTGCTAACGCTATCTTAGGAGTTTCATTAGCTGTCGCTCGTGCTGCTGCTGAAGAAGCAGGATTACCTTTATATAGATACATTGGTGGTACTAATGCAAGAACACTACCTGTTCCAATGTTAAATGTTATGAATGGTGGTGCTCACTCATCAAACACAGTTGATATGCAAGAATTTATGATCATGCCTGTTGGGGCTAAAACATTTAGAGAAGCTTTACAAATGGCTAACAAAGTATTCCATAACTTAGGTAAATTATTGAAAAAAGAACACGGTACAACTGTTGGTGATGAAGGTGGATATGCTCCAAACTTAAAATCACATGAAGAAGTTCTTGACTACATGGTACAAGCTATTAAGGCGGCCGGACTTGTTCCTGCTACATCTGGAGAAAAGGCTGTTGCAATTGCAATGGACCCAGCAGCTAGTGAATTCTACGATGAAAAAGCTAAAAAATATGTTTTCAAAAAACTAAAACAAGCTATTGATGAAAAACGTAATGGCTTTGACCACTTACAAGACGTTAAATTAGAATACACTACTGAAGAACTTGTAGATTACTATGAAAAATTAGTAAATACATATCCAATTATTTCAATTGAAGATGGTTTAGCAGAAAGTGATTGAGATGGTTTCAAACTAATGAATCAACGTTTAGGTGATAGACTTCAAATTGTCGGTGATGACTTAACAGTTACAAACCAAGAAATTTTAAGAGAAGCTATTAAAAAAGATGTTATGAACTCAATTCTAATTAAACTAAACCAAATTGGTTCATTATCAGAAACATTAGACACAATGGAATTAGCTCATAAAGCCGGTTTTACTTGTGTAGTTTCACACCGTTCAGGTGAAACCGAAGATACAACAATTGCTGACTTAGCAGTTGCTTTAAACACCGGACAAATCAAAACTGGTTCATTATCAAGAACTGATAGAATCGCAAAATACAACCGTCTATTAGAAATCGAAGACGAATTAGGTGAAACAAGCAAATTCGATGGTGAAAAAACATACTTTAATCTAAAAAGACATGTTTAATACTCATTTAAATACTCGGCAACGAGTATTTTTTTTATATCAAAATAATAAAAAAGCAGCCAAATTTGTCTGCTTTTAAATATTATTTTTCGTCTAAACCATCGGTGTCAGAATTTTTATTATCTTGATTTGTATCAGTTGTCAATGAAGCATTATTTTTTTCTTTTTCTTCACTAACGTATTCTGCAATTAATGAAACTACAAAATAAATTAATAACCCAATGCAACCACCAACTAAAACAACATCAGCAAAGTTAAATGTTCCTATTTCTTTTCCCTGTCACTTTTCTAAAAAGGTACAAAAGAAAATATCTTTAACATGTCCTGCCCACAAGAAGCGATCTAACATATTTCCGATTGAACCTGCGCACAATAAAGCCATCATTACAACAATAGTTTTTGACTCTGTAAAAAATGGTACAGTTAGTAAAGCTAAAAACATAATAATACTTAATATTTGAATAATTATAATTGTTGCTTTATTTTCTCATGGAAGTACGGTTACTCCATAGTGTTCAACAGATCTTACACCAATTATTGCACCTTCATATATTACTGTTCTATCACCCTTATAGTTGTTAAAATCAGCTCATTTAAACAATGCGGCTTTGGTTATTTGGTCAATAGCCAATAACATAATAAAAAGTATTGTGAATATTAAATAGTTAATTAATATTTGTTTTTTATGATTCAACCATTTATCTTTTAAATAGTTTTTAAATTCTGTAAATTTGGATTTTATATTTTGTTTTCTTTCATCTCATGTAGGTTTTGGTTTATAGTTGTTACCATTGACTTCTTTACTCATTTTTTTCCTTGCTACTCATAACTTTGACACAAAGTGGACATAAATCATTAATTATTTGTGCTGGTAAGAAATGATTTCAGCAACGTTGACATTTTGCTGAATCAAATGTTTCGATTTTGAATTCATCACCAAATTCAACAATACCAACCATCAGTAATTGTTTTAAGTCTAGAGATTCAATAAATTCTGATTCTGGTTTTAATGTCAATTTAACTTCATTACTACGTTTAATTAGACCTTCTTTAATAGCGTTTTCAATAGCTAAATTAACTTTATCTCTTAATTCAAAGAATTCATCCCATTGTTTAATTACTTCTTCATCAACTTCTTTTTCTCTAGTAATTGTTTCTAAATGTACTGAGATTTGTTTATTTTCTTTAGGGAAATAAGTATAAGCATCCTCTGAAGTAGTTGGTGTTATCGGGGCTAGAATTGTAATTAAAAATTCAAGTATTTCGTAAAAGTTAGTCAATGTCATTAATCTATTAACTGAATCAAACTCTTCAACATATAAAATGTCTTTAGTGAAGTTTAAATAGAAACTAGACAATTCAATAACATAATTATTGATTAACTTAATACCGTTAATGAACTTGTATTCATCAAATGATTTTAATACACTGGCTCTTACTTGCTCTAATTGTTCTTTAATAAATTCATGAACACCTTTTCTTGGTAATGTTTGATCGTATTTGAAACCATCTAAATTACCTAGCATAAATTTGATGGTGTTTCTTATTTTCCTGTATGAATCTGAGTTTTGATTCAATATTGAATCTGAGATTGTGATATCGTTTGTATATTCACTGTTAGCAACCCAAAAACGTAAAATATCAGCGCCATGTTTTTCAATAACTTTTAACGGATCTACAGTATTTCCTTTAGATTTTGACATTTTTTCACCCTTACCATCTAACACAAATCCATGTGAAATCAAGTTTTTGTAGGGAGCAACTGAATTGTAAGCAACTGAATTTATTAATGATGAGTTGAACCAACCGCGATATTGGTCGCTTCCTTCAAGATAAAGGTCGTATGGTGGCTTAATGTTTTCATCAATTTCTACAGCAATAGAAGTAGAACCTGAATCAAATCAAACATCCATAATATCCATTTCTTTAGTAAAACCTAAATTTTTGAATTCTTTTGGTAATAATTCATCAGCATCTTTTTCTCATCAAATATTTGGCCCAAATTCTCCAATTAACTCAATAACGTGGTCAAATATTTTTTCGTCAAATACAGGTTTTAAGTCTTTATCGTAAAAAATAATCAAAGGAACTCCTCACGTTCTTTGACGTGAAATTGTTCAATCATTGTGGTTAGAAATCATATTACTCAATCTTTTCTTAGCTCATTCAGGATAAGTATTAACTGTTTCAAGTTGAGTTAAAATTTTGTCTTTAATTTTTTCAATAGAAACAAACCATTGTGGTGTACCTCTAAAAAGAATTGGTTTATGAGTTCTTCAATCGTGTGGATATGAGTGATTAATAGTTCCTGATTTTAAAACTAGACCCTTATTAGATAACTCTTCAATAATTAATTTTTCGGCTTTTGAATAGAATTGACCCTCGTAAGAACCCCCAAATTCATTAATTTTCCCATCATCAGCAATATGCATAATCATATTCAATGAATGTTTTTGTCCAATCAAGAAGTCATCCTCGCCAAATAATGGAGCCATATGAACTAAACCTGAACCAGATTCTAATGTAACATGGTGACCAATTACAACTGGACTTGGATTATTATTTAATGGACTTGTATATATTGAATCAACAATTTCACTTGGCTTTAATTCATCAACAATTTTGTAATTTTCTCAACCAAATATTGTACAAACTTTTTGAACTAAATCAGACGCTATAACGTATCTTTTATTTTCAAATTCAACAATTGAATAGACAAATTTTTCACCTATTGCAACTCCAGAGTTTGCAAGCAATGTTCATGGAGTGGTTGTCCAAATAACTAATCTATCGCCTTCTTTCAATTTAGATCCTGAAGGTTTAGAAACTTCGAATGCAACATATAAACTAGGGCTATCAATATCTTTATATTCAACTTCAGCCTCAGCTAATGCTGATTGTGATGAAGGAGATCAATAAACTGGTTTTAGTCCTTTATAAACTAAACCATCCATTACCATTTTCTTGAATAATTTCAGTTGTTGTGCAACAAAATGCGGTTCAAGAGTAATATAAATTTTCTCAAAATCAGTTAAAAGTTGCATTGTTTTAAATTGTTCCATTTGAATTTTTACTTGACTTAAAGCATATTCTTTAGCACGTTTACGTAATTCAACTGGAGATAATTCATTTTGAGATAAATGAGCCTCTTGTAGCATTTTATGCTCAATTGGCAAACCATGAGTATCTCATCCAGGAACAAATGGGGTATAAAAACCATTCATTGATTTATAACGAATAATTATGTCTTTTAATATTTTATTTAATGAGTGTCCAATATGTAAATTACCATTCGCATATGGAGGCCCATCATGTAAAATAAAAGGTTGGTTGCCTTTATTTTTTTCTAAAACTTTTCTGTAGATTTGATTATCAAGTCATAATTGTCTAAATTGGGGTTCTTTCTTTGTTAAATTTGCCCGCATTTCAAAATCAGTTTTAGGCATATTTAAAGTGTCTTTGTAATTTTTTTCCGACATGGTGCTCCTTATTCTGTATATATAATTAATATAATTTTATATTAAGTTTTAATATTATATAGAACATTCGCTTCAATATCAAAAAAAGTGAGAAATGCTCACTCTTTTTTTGCGGTTTATTTAATAGCAATAGCTATTCCTTTGTTGTGAAATTTAGAATCAGTTTTAAATCAAATTAAATCGATAAGCTCAGGATAATCACTAAATGGATTACGTAGTCCATTATAATGTCTGGCTATTGCATTATTTCTATCTATATCAAATGCGTCAACATTATCTTGATTAGACCACTTTTTATAAACTTCTAAATATTTTTTAGTTATGTATGGGAAACTGCTTTCAAATAAATCATTAGAACTTGAATTATTATGTGTAACAACAAAATAGAAATAAGCACGGGCTACATCGCCTTTAAATTCATCTATTGGCTCACAAATTCCGTTGGTTTTATCAACCTTAGTACCATTTCGACTTATAAAAGTTGGATTTTTAACGATATAGTGTGGATAATTCCCTCTTTCATTATTAACGATCTTGTCGGTTGGAAATATAAAGTGGGCGTCGTTTCTTGTTGGTTCAACTTTGCCAAATCATGACTGCGGTACAATATGTTCTCTGTTATATTTTGAACCTTCACCAGATTTTGAACGACTTTTCCCACTGCTACCGTCAGCATCTTTTCCTTCGTGAAACTCGTAAGTGAAGTAATAAGGGTCTTGTCCTTTAGGATTTTCTGAATAAATATCTAAAATGGTATTATCTTTTTCGTAGTATTTGTCAAGAAAAGCATCTTTATAAACGTTGTATAGGTAGGCATACGTCTTAATACCTCTTATTTTAGATTGTTGCAATTTTAATAACTCATCAAAAAGCGTTTTACCGTTTAGACCTTCTAATGAACTATAATAAGAATCTTTTTTATAAACTAGTCTTGTATTTTTATCAATGGCAACAGCATCTTCTCTAATTTTGTATTCAAAAGTCTGTGGTTCTTGGTCTGAACCGGTTTTATGTAGTGAGTAAATTACACTTCCGTTTGGTTTAATCTCAATATAAGAAATCTCATAACCTAATGGTAAATTTTCAACATTTAATTTTGAAATGACATTTTTAGGATCGGTTGATTTGAAATCTATTAACTCTGTCGGTTCTATGACTAACCTAGATGCAATCTTTTCTAGATATGAATTATTAGCATTTTTATTATCACATTTAGCAGCACAAATAATGCTTGAAGGCACTAAAAACGAAAGAGCTAAAGTATTTAAGTTAAAAACTTTATTCATATTAATTTAAGACTACTTCAAATACTTGTTTAGGGTCTGAGGTATCTGAATGCAATTTAAATTTGACAACAATTTTGCCATCAGAATTTTTTTCTAAATAAAGAGCTTTACGGTTGCCAACAGTTCCAACAGGAATTACCTCACTTTGATAAATATCTAAAAACGTTTCATTTAATTTTAAATAACTCATATTATTGTTTGCATTCTTGTTATTGGTACCATATGTGAAACTATTATTTTTACTATTGAATTTTATGTATCCATAAGGTTTATTAACATTTCTATCCTTTGCAAACTCTTCAAGTTTATTAATTTCTTTCTTATATTCAGGTGCTGATTTATCAACTATAAATAATTTGCCTTCTTTAGCAACATCTAGAATTGATTTAATTTCTTCATATTTCAAACCTTCGTAAACTTTGGTGTATTTTCTTATGGTTTGATCAGGCAATCTAAAACTGAATACTAAAGGCATTTTTCCTTCTTTGTAAAGATTTAGAGATTTTTGGTGTTTGTCAGCTGTTTTTTTAGTATTGGTTTTTACATAACCGATTGTGAAAAAATTATGTTTATTTTCTTGTAACGTTGCCCCAGGCAATGAACTAAATTCTTTTTCACTAGTTCATTCATTCATTTTGATATCTTTTTCAGTAAGCATTCAAGCTGGTTTATCAGTTGGAATTTGTATTCCTAATTCTTGAATCATTTTTTCTGCATCAGTATTAAAATCACCATCTTTAAGTTGAATTGATCATGAATATGTTTTAATACTATCATCGTCAGCATTATATTTTACCGAAGCAGTTATTTTTCTATGTGAATCGTCTCAATTATATGTAACATAATTAGTGATTCCGCCCTCAGTCGTTTTTTCTTTAGCGATTAATTTATTGATACCAATACCTAATGATTCTAATGTTGATTCACTAATTCCTGCAAAACCATCAACAGTAATAATTACTGCATTACGTTTAGTTTCGTTATTGGCATAATCACTATAATATGATTTATCACTAACACTAAACTTAAAAGTGCTTAATATACTTTCTAATTGTTGGTCATTAAGCTTTTCAATCTTAGTAAATCCAGTAATATTGACACTATGCATATAATCTTGTTCAGTTGGTTCTCCAAAAGAAGAATCTTTGGCAAGTGAAATATTTAAATCAAGATTTCCTTCTTTAAGATTTTTAGTTGCAACTTCTACAGAATTAACTTTTACCCCATACTTAGCTAATAATTCGTTACTTTCTTCTTCGCTTTTGCCATCAACATTAATGATTAATTGGTCTTTTAGATTGTCTTTGTGTTCGTTTAAATAATCAAAAACATTCTTTGCAGATTTATCTTTAAGATCTAATGTTAATCTATTTACTACATTTTGAATGCTTAATCCAGGTTTGTATCCAAATGGTCTTGATTCAATTTTGACATCATCAAGATTGTAATCATAAATATTTGTAATTCCGAAGCTAAAGGTCAAATTACCATTATAATCACCATCAATTTCTGTTACTTCTAAGGCAAATACTTCATTCAATGTGTCTATTGGTAGGACAATATCACTGTTAGGATCATTTTTGACAGTGATAATAAAGTCTCCAATAAATTCTTTAATTTCTTCTAAATACACAGTGTTAATTTTAGTATTAGGTTTAGATATTTCGAATTTTGCCTTCTTTGTTAAGTAATCGATCATATCTTCTTTTGAAGTGTATTTATTGAAACAATCAAATGTTTTTTCAACGTCAGAAAAACGTTCAACCAATTTATTTTCTAAGTCCTTAACAATTGCATCATATTTAATTGTTAATGTGCCAAGTTTATCATCGCTTTTTTCGATAATTAAACTATCAAATGGTATAGTTATTTCTACTTTATTATCAATATTACCTTTTTCGCCAAATAATTCATAAAACATATTTTTATCAATCTTTGAACTAATATATGAACGGTAATTATTGTCTAATTTATGTTTGAATTCTAACTTTTCTAGTAATTTCTTCATATTTTCGTTGCCAGAAACAACTTTTAAATCAGATTTTTTAAAACCTTCTATCGCAAATTCATTTACATTAGATTTAATGTCTGTATTTTTAATTTGCAATAAATATTTAACTAAAAGTTTTCCTTCTTGATTATCTGCAATTACTGAAATAATATGTAAATCACATTCATTAACATCGTAATTTGTCGCTAGAACATTCTCAATTCCGAAATCAGAAGCTATTTCATATTGAAGGTTTTCTTGTTCAATATTTTTTATATTAAATTTAACAGTTTTGGCTTTTTCATTGATTTCATTAGCATTTAGTATTTTAAAACCTTCTATTCAAATTGTTTTTTCGACCGTTTTATTATATTTATCAACAAAACTAAATTTAACAGTTAATTTACCTGTACTATCATCTGGCATAACATTAATAATTTGTACCGATTCATTGATTTGATTGTCGTTTTCGTCTAATGATACTACCTTTATTTCATCTTTTTTTATTGAGCTTGCATAAACGTTGCGAATATCTTTTGCATCCACATTAGCAATTTTTAATTCAAAGTCTAAAACTCAGTTTTCTTTAGAAGAAGAACAAGCAGCAGATAAAGTTGGTGTCACAACAGCTACTATCCCACTTCCTATTAATAGTAATTTCATTTTCTTCATTTTTTTATTCCTCCCAAATCCATTAATCATTATTAAATTTTAAAAAGCTGAAAATATAAAACAAAATTAACTTTCTTAGTCTAATAATAATTTAAATGATTATTTTATTTCATATATACATCCTTAAAAATGAATTACGTAAATTATATACTTATTACATTTGGATAATAAAATAGCATTTAAAATACCTAATTATTGACGTATTTTCCACATTTTTTTGCATTATTTTAAGTTCTTCATCATTCTAAGTTTTAAAATTTAAAATTAAAAAACATTGCTGTGCAATGTTCCAATAAAATTGATTATTTTGAAGATTTATTTAGCCAAGTAGCATTTAAAAATTCATTAAACAATGGATTAGATTTTAAGACTCTAGTTGTAAATTCAGGGTGATATTGAACACCTACATAAAAAGGGTGATTTTTAACCTCACAAATTTCGGCTACTTTCAACTCTGGATGTATTCCGCTAAAAATAAATTCCTCGTCTTCTAAAGAATGACGGTATTTATCAGCAATTTCATATCTATGTCTATGTCTCTCATAAAACATTTCTTGACCATAAATTTTTTGCGCTAAAGAATTTGGTAAGGCAATAATTTTATCTTCACCCAATCTTAGTGTACCACCCAATTTCATCGTGTCTCCGTTTTCGTAAAACGGAGTTAACACAAAATTTTGTTTGACTTTTTTATCAGCAAACTCTTTACTTGTAGGGTTTTTTATTCCTAATCTTCTAGCTTGTGCTATCGCCATAGCTTGAAATCCTAAACAAATACCTAGTGTTGGAATTAAATTTTTCCGTGTATATTCTGCTACATCAACTTTAGAATAAAATCCTCTAACACCAAAACCGGGAAGTATCATAACACCATCAATATTACTAAACATTGTTTCAATATTTTTATCTGTTATTTGCTCAGAATCAACTAATTCATAATTCAATTCTACATTTAAATGTGCTGCAGCAATTTTTAACGAAGAAACGATAGATAAATATGCATCTTCAAGACCAGTATATTTACCAACTAATAACAAATTAACTGGTTTTTGCCTCTTTGATAAATATTTTTTTATAAATTCGTTTCATTCATTGTTAGCATTTTGAATAATAGGTTTTTTAATATTAAAGTGTTTAAAAATAATTTCGATAATACCTGATTTTTCCAAAAATAATGGAATTTCATAAATGTTTGCTTTATCAGGAATATTAATAACGTTTTCAGGTTTTAAAAAAGCATTTTCACTAATTTTTTTTATTATTGATAAATCAACATCTCCCTGTGAACGCAACAATAATAAATTAGGGTTTATACCAAATGAACGAAGAGAAGCAATAGATACTTGACTTGGTTTTGATTTGTATTCTTTTGAGGCTGTTAAAAATGGCACAAAAGCTAAATGTGCAAACATTGTTTGTTTTTTGTATAAGCTGGCGAATTTGCTTATTGCATATATGTAAGGATTTGACTCTAAATCTCCTACAGTCCCACCAATTTCAATTAGCATGAAATCTGGTTGCTTATTTTTTGCTAATGATACTATAATGTCAATTATTTCATCAATTACATGAGGTACAATTTGAACGGTTTTACCACCATATTCTCCCTTTCTTTCCTTCTCGAAAATTCTAGTAAAAATACGACCAGTTGTAAAGTTAGATTCTTTTGTTAATTTAACATCTATAAATCTTTCATAGTGACCTAAATCTAAGTCGGTTTCTCCACCGTCGCTAGTTACATATACCTCTCCATGTTCCATCGGATTCATAACTCCAGGATCAATATTTAAATATGGATCAAGCTTCAAAACAAAAATATTGAACCCCTGAGCCTTTAATAAATTGCCCATACTTGCTGCAGTAACTCCTTTTCCTAATCCACTTAATACTCCACCTGTTGTAAAAATAAACTTTGTTTTCTTCATAATTAAACTCCTTAATAATATTTTAATCATATAACAAAGATGAAAAATACCACCAATTTAATAAAGACAAAAACCTTCGGCATACTTTACCAAAGGTTTTGGAGTCATAAATTTTATGTTTTTAAATAAAATCGCGAAAAAAAAGCCCTGCTTGGGGGCGATTTTCATCATATGGTGGCTCCGGCAGGAATCGAACCAGCGACACACGGAGCTTCAATCCGTTGCTCTACCTACTGAGCTACAGAGCCAACATGGCGGTCCAGACGGGGATTGAACCCGCGATCTCCTCCGTGACAGGGAGGCGTATTAAACCACTTTACCACTGGACCATTTGGTGGCGGAGGTTGGACTTGAACCAACGACCTCAGGGTTATGAGCCCTGCGAGATACCGAGCTTCTCCACTCCGCGATGTGATATTTTTAATTGGGTGCCATTAAGGCAAATGGCGGGTGATGAGGGATTTGAACCCCCGCGGGCCGTGAAGCCCCTGCTAGTTTTCAAGACTAGTCCCTTCAGCCGGACTTGGGTAATCACCCGTGGTGGACCTAACTGGATTCGAACCGGTAACCGACCGGTTATGAGCCGGTTGCTCTAACCGTTGAGCTATAGGTCCATAACAGTTAGATAATTCCATATAATGGTAGCGTCGAAGAGAGTCGAACTCTTGACCTTCCGGGTATGAACCGGACGCTCTAACCAACTGAGCTACAACGCCATAATAATGGTGGAGGATATGGGATTCGAACCCACCACCCCCTGCGTGCAAGGCAGGTGCTCTAGCCAAATGAGCTAATCCCCCCAATGGTGAAGAAGACAGGATTTGAACCTGCGACCACTTGGTCCCAAACCAAGCGCTCTACCAAGCTGAGCTACTTCTCCGCTGGTACGCTTTTTGTTTAAAAAGCAAGATTATTATACCATATCAAAACACCCCTCAAAGTATTTATTAAAATTTTTTTTAATATTTAATAAGTACTAAATTCGCCTTGCAAATTAGTACTTAAACGATTGATAAGGTGCAAAAAAGTAATAAAATTAGTAATATAGGGAGAAAAAAATATGAAAAAAAATATTGATTTAAGTAATGAGAAATTTATCTCTTTCAAAAAAAATTTAAGACTTACTAAGAAAGAATTTTATAATTTAGTTGAAATAAAAAATGATTCTGAGTTAAGTTTGATACCCTTATTTAGATTTAATAATCAAACTACTAAAGAAGAAATAATCGTTAAAATTACCAATGTTTCTGAATTCATTTCATTCAAGACACAAAAATTAAATATAAAGGATTTCGATACTTTTGTTTTTGATATGGATGGAACATTGCTTGATTCTAAAAAAAATATCGTACCTAACAATCTTAATAAGCTTAATGAGCTAAGAGCATTAGGCAAAAATATATGCATTGCAACCGGTCGAGCAATATTTATGTTGGAAAATTATCTTAAACTAATACCATATAACTTGCCATTCTTATGTGCAAATGGTGGTATGGTTTACAACCATAAAACAATGAAGTTGATTTCAAACTTCAATATAAAAGATCATGATGCGAAATTATTAATGGATAAATGTGAAGAATTAAATTTAGGCTACTATGTGTTTTGAAATAATGGTCTTGTCGGAGTAAATGTAGAGAATTCCGAAGATTTCAAATCACGTGATTACTCAAAAATGATGAAACCCGAGCACTGAGCCTTGAATCCGGGTCGAGAATTTTTGAATGGTAAGATAATTTGTAAAATTTTAGTAACTTTTGATTCTCACCAACAACAAGACATTTTAAAATTTGCTAATTATGTCAAGGAATTTAAATCATTAATTGGTGTACAAACTCAAAAAAACTTCTTCGATGTTGGAGAACCTAGCTCAAAAGCAAAAGCGTTAGAATCGATAGTTGCCAAATATAATATTGATTTAAATCGAACTGTTTCATTTGGAGATGCAAACAATGATGCGCCAACATTTGAAGTTACCGCTTTATCTTGCGCACCTTTAAATTCAATGGAAAATGCTTTGAATGGCGCAACATTTGTTTCAAACAAGACATCAAATGAAGATTGAATTGCGGATTTTATCAGTAAATATTTACAAAAATAAAACACTCCAAATTAAGGAGTGTAAAACACGAACTTACAAGATATTGAATTATTTCATTTTTCAGATTTAAACACGGAAACGTGTTTTTTATTTTAATATTGCAAATTCAACCAAGGTATCTAATAAGGCCCCTAAAGGTTTTCCTTTTAAATCGGCAGTACCTGCAATATCACAGTGAATATAGGGGACATTATTAGTAAATTGTTTTAAAAACATTGCGGCTGTATTATGATCCGATGTTTCGTCATTATTATAGTTATTCAAATCAGCCACTAAACTTGCAGTGTTTGGTTCGTGAAAATCATCATGCATTGGCATTCTTCAGACTTTTTCTTTAGCGTTAGCAGCAGCACTATTGAAAATGTATCAATTTTCCTCATCTGTAGAATAAATTGCTGAATATTCATGTCCTAGAGCACTAACACATGCGCCTGTTAACGTAGCAACATCAACTAATGTTGTTGCGTTTAATTTTGTTGCGGCATAATATAATCCGTCAGCAAGAACTAGACGTCCTTCAGCATCTGTGTCAGTTACTTCTACTGAAATTCCAGCCATTGATTCATAAACATTTTCAGGTAAAGAAGCGTCGCCATCTTGACGGTTATCGGTAATACACATTACGGCCGAAACATTCTTTTTAATCTTTAGTTCAGCAGCAGCTTTGACTGCGTAAGCAGCAATAACAGAACCAGACATATCAAACTTCATGCCTTCCATGTGATATCCTTTTGTATTCATCCCACCAGTATCAAATGTTATTCCTTTTCCGACGAATACAACTTTTTCATCGGAATTAGGATTTCCGTTGTATTCAATAACAACTACCCTCGGAGCAAATGTAGAACCTTTGTTTACAGATAATAACAATCCCATGTTTAAATCGGAAATTTGTTTTTTATTTAATACTGTAATTTCCAAATCTTTATTCTGACTGAATTCATCAGCAATAAAATCAGCTAATTTTTCTGAATTGCAGAAGTTTTCAGGCATTATTTGTAAGTTTCTTGCAGAGTTTTTATTTAATGCAATTGTCGCACATTTATGAGCAATGTCAACATATGAAGCGTCAGGAAAAAGGAAAGTAAATTGTCTTCTTTCTGGTGCTTCTTTTTTCTTATTGAATAAAACAGCTTCATACAAAAATACCCTTGAATAAAAAGCTTTAATTACAGCTTCCATATCCAAAAGACTGTTTGTAAATGTAATTAATTCGATTTGATAATCTCTATACCCTGTAACGATATTTTTATCAATTAACTGCACCAAATCTGAATAACTTAATTCCTTTTCAACAAAAATATAGGCAATTTTAGTATCCATGAATTCTGTAATTTTTCCATGTTTTTGTGATATTTTATCGCTTATTTTTTCAGCTTGTTGTTTGCTAATTGCTTTAAGAACGAATTTATCATTTCTAAATGTCGAGTAATATCTAATCATGCAACCTCCTAATATATATGATTATTATATATTTAAAATAAAAGTATTGCATTTTTTCAGTAAAAATATTGAATTTTTTCGTTTTTTTGTTTATGCATTCTTACTAACGAATAAATAATATGCAAATAAATAACACCACATTTAAATCTATTTTAATTTCTTATTTTTCAACTTTTATTAAAACAAAGTCAATTAGTTTTATGAGTTGACCAAACAAGTGAATTAATTATCAAATACGAATTGAAGTTGTCTGAAACAAAAATTTTATATTTCACTCATTAGGTTTATCAAAAATTAAAAATAAAATTAAAAACAATTACAAAGTAAATGAATTTATTAGTGATGTTTATTTTAACAGATTAAGTTATAGCAACATAAATCAATTATTAACAAAAAACAAAAAACGTATAGTAATGAAAAAACTTTTAGCAATTAATTGGATTACTTCTCGCTTTAAAGATAAAGGTTTTTTTATTAATTTCAAAATTAAAAAGAGCCTTGACAAACCAAACGCATTTGAGCAAAGCGAATGTATCCTTTATAGTAAACCGTTAGAAAATAAAATTGTTGCATTACACTGTAAAATCGGCAATAAATACAATTTGGATATAAAAAATAATCGTTCAATATTTTGGAACAACAATAAAGATACATTAAATATAGTTGTAATTCCAATATCTATTAAGTTGTTAAAAAAAGATAACATTAAATTGGACAATTTTCGAAATATTAATTGAACATTTTTAAATGAATGGATAAATAAAAAAACGAGTGTCGAACACTCGTAAAAAGATTATTATTTAAAACTTGCCATTAATTTTGTAACTCTAACTAATTGTGATACATATGACATTTCATTATCGTATCATGCAAAAATTTTGTAAATTTTTTCACCATTAGCTTCTTTAACTTTTGTTAATGTTGAGTCAAATATTGAACCGAAGTGTGAACCAATAACGTCTGATGAAACAATTAAATCTGTGTTATATTTCAATGTTTCGTTTGCAGCTTTTTCAAATGCTGCATTAATTTCTTCAATAGTTGGTTGTTTTTCCAATTGAACTGATAAATCAACAAATGATCCAGTAATTGTTGGAACACGTAAAGCAAAACCATCTAGAATTCCCGATGCTTCAGGAACTACTAAACCAATTGCTTTAGCAGCACCTGTTGATGAAGGAACAATGTTTTGTCCTGCTGCACGAGCTCTACGTAAATCACCTTTTCTATGTGGACCATCTTGCAACATTTGGTCTCCAGTAAATGAGTGAACTGTTGTCATAAATCCATTTTTAACACCAAAATTATCAACTAAAACCTTAACAACTGGTGCCAAACAGTTAGTTGTACATGACGCTGCTGAAACGATAGTGTCTTCCGCATTTAATGTTTCGTGGTTTACGTTGTAAACAACCGTTTTAACATCTGAACCTGCTGGAGCTGAAATTAAAACTTTTTTAGCACCTGCAGTTAAGTGTTTTTCTGATAGATTTCTTTTTACGAAGAAACCAGTACATTCAAGAACGATGTCAATTCCTAATTCGCCTCAAGGTAGATTTTCAGGATCTTTTTCAGCAAATACTTTAATTTCTTTACCATCTACTCAAATAGATCCGTTTTCAACTTTAATGTCATTTGATAATGGTCCGAATGCTGTATCGTATTTAAGTAAATGAGCTAACATTTCGGGTGCTGTTAGATCGTTTACAGCTACAACTTCAATGTCTTTTTCTTTTGTTTCCAATAAATGACGTAATGTTAGGCGTCCGATACGCCCAAATCCGTTAATTGCTATTTTTTTCATGTTTACCTCCTCATGATTTCTTTTCGATATTTATTTATTTGTAATTATTTTACTAATTATTTAATTGCTTATTTATAGTGTATCGGTCAAAATATGAAAATTTTAAGGGACTATTACCACAAAAAAATTATGTGTATTTTTCCTTTTTAGCCTATTAGATAACCGAAAAAGTAAAATAAAAGACCAAAAGGCCTTTTAAAATATTATTCTTGTTATAGAAATTATTTGAATTCAACTGATGCGCCAGCTTCTTCAAGTTTTGCTTTTAGTTCTTCAGCTTCGTTCATAGTAACGTTTTCTTTAACTACAGCAGGTAATGTTGAAACTAATTTGTTTGCATCCATTAGTGCTAATCCTAATAGTTCTTTAACTACTTTAACAATTGGTAATTTTTTACCGTTGTCAGCAGTAATAACAACGTTAACTGATGATTTTTCTTCGTTAGCTTCGCCAGCTGCAGGAGCTGCAGCAACGGCAACTGCTGAAGGGTCAATACCGAATTCATCTTTCATTGCTTGAACTAATTCCATAACTTCTTTAATTGACATTTCTTTTAAAGCAGAAATAAATGTATCTTTTTCTAATTTAGCCATTTTATTGTTTCCTTTCGATTAAATTGTTGTTTGAATTACTATTCGCTTTCTTTTTCACTATATAGTTTTAAAGAAAGGGATAGTTGTTGTAGAGGAGCGATAAGTGAACGTGCAAGTATGCCAAGTGCTTCTTCATAGTTTGGTAATGAAGCAACTTCAGCAACACCTTTAGCATCGATAACTTTTCCTTCGAAAATACCAGCTTTAAGTACTAATAATTTATTTGTTTTAGCAAATTGATTTAATACTTTAGCGGCAGCTAATTCATCCTCATTGCTAAAAGCGTAAATGTTAGGTCCAACTAAATGGTCTCCTAAAGATTCAAAATCTGTATCTTTAAGTGCATATTTGAAAATACGATTTTTAAAAACAACTAACTCAACGCCAGCTTTTTTAGCTTCAACACGCAATTCTGTTAATTCAGCAACAGAAAGTCCACGATATTCAGCAACAACAAGTCCTTTAGTGTTTTTGATTTTCTTTGAAATCATTTTTGCTTGTTCTTTTTTCATTAATTTGAATTTAGATTCTTTTGCGTTCATATGGAGTTTCCCCCTTTCGTAATTAATAATTCGCAATACGATTATAAAATATAGACAATATGTTTATGGTATACATTCGGTAACAAATTAAGTTAACACAGTTACTGTCTTTATGTATTGCTACGCTATTATAACGTAAACTATTAAATTTTAAAAATAATTTTACCTATTCATAATTATATTTTTTAACACGTAACCTATAATATATATTAATGGACTTATAGTTATAAAGATTACTTGTATAATAATGTTATGAATATGAAAGAAAAATTTAAAAAATTTTGAGAAATAATTAATCAACATGAATATGTTACGTTATGCACTCATACAAACCCAGACGGCGACACAATTGGTTCGGCAGTTGCGTTTAAAGAAATTATTGAATTGAACTGTGAAAACGTTAAAGAAGTAAAAATATCTGGTGGCGACTGTCCAAGAAATTTAAATTTTTTATTTGAAAATAGATTGTCATTAGTAGATGATGAATTTTTTGATAAATCTTTAGTTGTGGTCGTAGATACATCTGTAAAGAAAAGAATATTTGACAAAAGAGTCATAACCGAAGAATCGCTTAAATTTGATCATCATCCTTGTGAAGAAAAATGAAAATTTGAAATTGGTGGTGACTATTGACCTGCTACTGGTCAATTACTAACAGAAATGGTAATGGCATTAAATTTGAAATTAAATCAAAAAGCTTTAAAAGGATTGGCGGTTGCAATATTGACCGATACAAACAATTTCACGGAAAGAAACATCTCTTCAACAACATTTAGTACGATGTCATATTTGCTTAAACAAGGTTTAGAATATAAAGAAGTTATTCTCCAAATGCAGTTAAACAAGGAAGAGAAAAAACTCATTTTTGAAACGATATCAACCGCAAAAACCGAAGGTATTATCACCTATGTAATAAGCAGAGAAATTATTCCAAATGATATTGCTAGACCTTTAGTTAACTCGTTTTTAGATATTACCGATACCGAAGTATCGCTTTGTATACTTAAAAATGTAGAAGGTAAATATCGCTGTTCAATCAGGTCACGTTCGTATTACGATGTTAACAAAATAGCAAATTATTTTGGAGGAGGAGGTCATAAAAACTCATCAGGATTTTTTATAAACTCATTAGACCAGCTATCTGAAGTAGTCACTAAAATTAACTCAAAATAATATTTCTTATAAGTCAGATTTTTTTAAATCTGGCTTATTATTTAAAAAATAATAAAAGGTGATATATTCGATATTATCCAGAAAAATATAAATATTTGTTTAGGAAGTAATACGACACAAAACTAATTTTAGACACTTTTTATCAGTATTGCGGACTTATTAGGAATAAATTTGCAAAAATTAGTTGAAATTTATGTAAGTATTATTCTAAAAAACTTAATTTATACAATACTAATCAAAAAATAGAGTGAAAAAGAGAGTTCGCAAATGAAATTTACATATCAATAGACGATTGTTTTGGTAAAGTTAGAATAAAAAATAAAGTTCATAAATCAAATACAAAAATTATGAAAATATTTACAGATACAAATAAAACGCCATTATATTTTTATGAAACTTATACTACAAATGACGATTTAAAACTAACTAATCAAACAAGAGCAAGCATTATTAAGTCAATTATCAGTAAATACTACATAACAAACACAGAAACTAAAATTTATCTTTTATCAGATGGAGCAGTTTATTTTAAAAACCAAGCAACTTTATTAAGCGCTAAACATATTTATGACTATTACCACTTTAAAAAGAGATTTAATGAAATTTTTAAGAAAAAGTTATTTGTTTATTCAGGGAATAAGAAAAGTAGAGTTTGAAACAACAAACAAGCCAAAAAATGACTTTACAATTCTTTAAATGATAAGAAAACCTTTTTATACAAATTAGATTATTTGGCAAAATCAGATTTATTAATCAAAAGTAAAAGGAAAGTAATTAATAATTTTATTAAATTCATATACAAAAATTGTAAGAATTTAGAATTTCATATTAATAGCATAACAGCACAAGCAGAAACAACAATTTCATTATACAAAGCCATTTATCGAAAAAGATATTCGATATTTTCTTTAAAAACACTTATAAATCTAATTAATATTAATAAAAATACTAAATGTAATTTTGTTGATTTTAAATTAGAGAGTTCAAGTCTAAAAAATGTAGAATTTGAGCCTATCATTTGAGCGAATAATCAAAATTATCATTGAGTTTAAAAAATCGCTTACAAAGCATAAATAACTCACAATAAAGAAAAATAACCATTAAATTAGCAAAACTTTTCAATAGAGATGATTTAAACGTGGTTTTATGGGTATTTATAGTTATGCAAATAAAATAACTTTTAAGTTATATCTATAAATCAAACAAATATCTAATTTTTATTTATGAAATTATTAAAATATGATATACGCACGCACGATAAGCAATATATATTATTGCTCTAGGGGGAAGAGCTTACTACACAGAGACGAAAATTTAAGTTGAGAGAAGTTGAGTTTAAATTATTATCAATTTAGTTTTGCATACTATATACGCGCGCACGCCCGATAAACAATATATATTATTGCTCTGGGGGGCTACTAATAACACGATAGTATTTAGATTAATTAAATCGCCCTAAAAAATTTTTTTAGAAAGAGTTAATTGTGGTAAAATTAGATTAAAGAAACAAACCTTCATTAATTTCTATCTCTCTCTAATTTATATTTCTGATATAGAAAATCAGAAATATTTTTAATAATTTTATTTCTTAAATTGCCTAAATCATTTCACTATATTTAAAAACTCATTTAACAACTAAACTTAAATCATAAAGAATCCTATTTCCGTTTTCATCATTAACAAATTCTGCATGATTTGTAATATTTACAGTAGTAGTATTTCTAATTTTTTTATTAATACCTTCAATTATAAAATCAAATTTTGCTGATTTCCCTTTTGACAAATACCAAATACCTTCATTGTAATTTATTATTCTCACGTCGTAATTAAGGTTTAAACCATACTTATTTAATTCATCTGTGATATATTCTATTACCTTCGTTTTTAACCCAACAATATTATTTTCGTTAATTATCAAGTCATCGATTTTAATGTTTTTAAGATCTATATCATTATCAATAATTTTATTCGTCGTATTAATTACACCCACATAAAAAACGCCATTTCTACCATTTAATGCCTCTAAAACCAATGATGACTTACGAGGTAAGTTTACATTCGAAACATTTATCTGTGGTTTAATTCTCTGTTTAATTACTGTATCTAAATTTTTAATTTCATAATCAGTACCTAATTTTAAATGTGGTATTTTGATAGCTATTTGCTCTAAAATAAAGCTTTTAATTTCATCATAATCATCTAAGCCTGACAAATTAATATCATCCACAACCAGACCTTCAAAAATATTGTTTTCATTGCTATTTATTGACTCTTCATCTGCAAAACCTTCAATTTGCAATATAAAAGTGTTATTAGGTTCAATTCTGTACCTATCTTTATATTCCTCTTTAACTTTAACATCAATATTTAAAATTTTAGTATCTACATTAAAGCTCAAAGAAATGTTTAATTTACTTATTTCCTCCATATCATTAGTGAAAATTCTATTTATATTTTGATTTAACTTTTTAATATATTCACTAACTAAACTATCACGAGCTAAACTCAATAATAGTTCTTGATTTAGATTTAAATTAATTAAAGTTTTTGCACTAGAATCAACATCTCTAAACTTAACATTTAAAAAATATCTCTGCTGTAATCTATAAATATCTTCACTTGTTTTTGGATTCAAATAGATATAAATACCTTGCTTATCTTCACTAATTTCAATGTTAGCAATATTAACTTCACTTTTATATTCAAAATCGCCTAATATATCTCTATACGCTTGCTCAAAACCATTAGTAATATATTTTCCCCTAAATTCTTCACTCATATATTGATCGTCATTAATTGCATTAAATACTGGATTTATACTAATAAAATCATTGTATTTTGCACTTCAATACAATTCGTTAATATAACTTTTATAATACTGCATAGCACTTTCATAATTTAAAGCTACAATATCTTCATCTTTTAAATTATGTTTTATTTTTAAATAGTTAAAGAACTTTATTCCTT
Organism: Mycoplasma zalophidermidis; assembly: GCF_024742155.1. Classification (NCBI taxonomy): domain Bacteria; kingdom Bacillati; phylum Mycoplasmatota; class Mollicutes; order Mycoplasmatales; family Mycoplasmataceae; genus Mycoplasma; species Mycoplasma zalophidermidis. The sequence continues at coordinate 85,977 of NZ_JANSFS010000005.1, forward strand.
GTTTTGTTTTTCAAAGAG
>NZ_JANSFS010000006.1:0-57484 GCF_024742155.1 Mycoplasma zalophidermidis
AAGAAAAATACAAGAATGATGCTGAAGATTTTTATAATAAAGTAAAAATTTGAACTAAAAACCCAACCTTAAACGGCGTAAATTATGAATACTATAGTAAAGATTATGATATTAAAAACTCATTCCCGGATATTGTAATTAAATATGGCAAACATCAAATTATTATAGAAGTTAAAGACGCAACTAAAGACTATGATAAAGAGAAGACTAAAAAAATTATAGAAGCTTATCGTTCTTATATTGATGACCAAATGGACAATAGTTTCGTCTTATTGCCTTTGACTTTATTGGTTTGCAAGGTTAAAAAAGAAGATTCTCAAAACAAAAAAAGTGGAAAAATGGAAATAACTTTTGAAGGTGCAAGCACAAATGAGTTATTCAATGACAAAATTAATGATGGCACATTTGACAAAAAAGGACATGCTATAGAAAATCTTTTTAAGGATATGTTTGATGTCATTGATAAATTAGATAATAATTAGTTTTTAAGAATTAACTAAAATAGCAAAAAATTAACATTAATTAAAGTGTTAATTTTTTACATTATTATTGATTTTTTGTTAAAAATTACTCGGATACAAAGTAAAAATTAAAATACCAAGTGCATTTGGAATGCGCTTGGTATTTTATTAAGGGAAATCTTAGACTTGCCTAAATTTTTAAATGTGACATTTTGGTTTTTTATGGCTTTTTCTAATTAGAGCTACTTCACCATATAAGTCAAAGTCCTCATTAGTTCAGTCTATTTCAGCAGAAGATTCGGTATCAACAGCGTCAGAAACAATTGTTAGAATATGTCTATCTGAAAAAGCTCCAAATATTTCCATCAATACTTGTGTTGTGCGTGTGATAGAATCAAGGTATTCTTGATATCTAGATTGTTCTAATGCTTCTAACATTAAAATATTTCTTTTTGAATTAAATTTTTGGTTATTATCAGCATTGAAAACTAATGATTCTTTTTTACTATTTATTGCATAAATTAACTCGTTGTTTACAAAGTCGATATCAATTGGTCCAAATTTGTTATCAATCTGCAGCAAATTGTATGTAAAGCCCGTTATAACGCTCATCATATTTAAAACATTTTGCATTGGATCGCTAGTTTCAAATGAGCTAACACCATTTTTAATGATGTTTTTTAATGATGTAGTAACTTTTTTATCATCAAAAGGTTTTAGAAATAGCTCTAATTGACTTGAATTTTGCAATGCTTCAATAGCTTGTTGTTTTAATTCTTGGTATGCCAATTCGTTAATTACACTGTTATTTAAATCAAATAATCTAAATGCAGTAATAACTACTCATGGTTGCTTTTTAAGCAATCTTCTTAATAAGGTAATGGTCATTTTGTCTCCTTTAAATATGTTTTATTATACAAAGACAACAATGTATTAGCGAATAAAACTTTTAGTTATTTCGACTAATTTCTTGGATATTTTTCACTCGCGTTGCGTATGTGCAGTTTTAGATAAAATGAATAAATGCGCATTATTCAATTCTTTAGCGAGTTCATATGCTCCTGAAGGTCTGCAATCTAAATCATAAACACCATGAACTATATATGTTTCAATATCTTTGATGCGCTCAACATTATTTAGAATATAATTTTCAGGCATGAAACCTTTGTTAAAAAAATAATAGTTTTCTAAAAATGATATTTCTTTAGTTTCCTTTAAATTATCCTCACCATCAAAAGCAATTTCGTTAACACTAATTAAACACGTTTCTCAACGCGACCATTCAATAAATGCTTGGTTTCTTATTTTTTCATTATCACAATTCATTCTGTAATAGTATGCGTGTACAATGTTATTTTTTTCTTGTTCAGTTAGAAAATGAGTATATTGGTCAAATTCACGTGGTTTAAAATAACTTGCACCTTCTTGGAATAGCCATTTAATATCACTTTCTCTGTTTAGATAAATTCCTCTAAGAACCATTTTGCTAACGTTTTGCGGATATTTTATTGCATAACACAAACTCAAAGTAGTACCCCATGAGCCACCAAATAGAATTCATTGCTCTATCCCGAGCAATTTACGGATATTCTCCATATCCTCAACCAAAAAGTCAGTTGTGTTATTTAATGTAGAAATTGATGGAGTTGATAATCCACAACCCCTTTGATCAATTAGAATGATTTTATAAAATTTTGGGTCGAAATATCTACGACAAACGGGACTTGTTCCACCTCCCGGTCCTCCATGAACATACACAATCGGAACACCATTTGGGTTACCACTGACTTCATAATAAATTTTATGATTTGAATCAGAGGGTGCGTAAAAACCTTTATGAAAGGGTTCAATTTCCGGATATAAATATTTTAAATATGTTTTCATAAACTAAATTTTACATAAAAAAACTAGCATTACTGCTAGTTATTATTATTTTTTACTTGAATGAACAGTTCGTTAAGTTGTTTTTCATCAACTGTATTAGGTGCTTGTGTAAACACATCTTGTGCTTTAGCATTTTTAGGGAATGCAATGACATCGCGGATGCTTTTTTCATGAGCTAAAATCATAACTAATCTATCAATACCTAAACCAATACCACAATGAGGTGGAACCCCAAATTTAAATGAGTTCATGAATCATCCAAATTTTGATTGTTGTTGTTCTTCATTCATACCAATTAAACTGAACATTTTTTCCTGTGTTTTTTTATCGAAAATTCTTGCCGAACCCGACCCTAATTCAAATCCATTTAAAACTAAATCATAACTTTTAGCCATTACTTTTTCTAATGGAAGTTTATCTAATTCTTCAAGTTCATGGTCAAATTGAGTAAATGGGTGATGTGCTGCTTGTCATGAATTATTTTCTTCATCGTATTCAAACATAGGCCAATCAGTAATTCATGATAAATGATATTCATCAGGGTTTGCGTATTGGAACATTTCGTTTAATTCGACTCTAACGGCTCCAAGTGCTTTTGAGGCGTTTTCGTATGTATTAGCAACAATGAAATATGTTCCATCAGTATTTTGACGAGATTCAATTAATTTATAAGCAGATTCGCTAACTTTATTTGCAAAATTAGTATGAACAATTTTTCCATCTTCAACAACAAAATAAAATAGAATATTAGCTTTATTTTTTAATGCAACTTCTGAAAGAGATTTAAAGTCTTTTTTACTGATTTTCGTGTCAACGAAAAGCAAACGTTTAGAAGGCGCATCTTTAATAATGTTAAAATCAGTATCGCTACAAAAATCATTGATATCTTCAATTTTATAACCATATCTCAAATCCGGCTTATCAGTTCCGTAATCTCTTAACGCGTCAAAGTATTTAACTCTTACTAATGGCGTTTTTAGATTTAATCCCAATTGTTTAAAAATGTGAATGAATAATTCTTCAATATATTTTTGGAAATCTTCCACATTCATAAACGAAGCTTCAATGTCAAGTTGAGTAAACTCAGGTTGACGGTCTTTACGGCCATCTTCATCTCTAAAACAACGAGCGAATTGATAATATCTTTCAAAACCAGAAATCATTAAAACTTGCTTGAATAACTGAGGACTTTGTGGCAATGCTCAAAATTTATCTGCTTCTCTTGTTGGTACTAAGAAATCACGAGCACCCTCAGGTGTTGATCTTGCAAGCATCGGTGTTTCAATATCAATGAAATTGTGTTTGTGCATAAATTCACGAACTGCAAACATCAAATTATTTTTCATAATAATATTATTTTGCATTTTAGGTCTACGTAAATCTAAGTAACGATATTTTAATCTTAAATCTTCCTTAACATCAATATCATCTCTAACGGCAAAAGGTAATTCTTCTACTGATTCTGAAAAAATATTAAAACTTTCAACAACTACCTCAATTTCACCGGTTTTTAATTCTTTATTTACGCTTTTACGTTGAACAACCTTGCCTGAAACTTCAATAATACTTTCTTTAGTGATATTTAAATCTTGATTAAAAACACATTGAACAATGCCACTACGATCACGTAAATCAATAAATGTTAACTCACCAAAACGTCTTTTGTTTGCCACTCATCCGTGCAAAACTACGTTCTGTCCAATGTTTTTAGCACCTAAATCATTGTTATTAATATATTTTGTTTTCATATTTAGCTCCTAATTTTGATTAATTAATTATATACGTATTTAGGTATAACCAAACTTATTCATCTAATTTATTTATGTAAATTTTAACATATGTTTTTTGTGAAAAATTTCACAATGACAACAATATATTTAATATTTGAAGATTAAAAATAACTATAATTTGTTTTCATGCTTTGATTAATTTAATTAAAATCAACGAATAATTCACTTAAAAAAATGCAAATTAATTTAACTTGTTAATTTAACTTGCATATTATTATTAATATTAATAGCAAATATTTAATTTTTGTAATTGTTAATCTTTGGTAAAATGATATTGCTATTTTATTATTACATTAAATAGCCATGGATAGGATGCGGATGAAAGGCCGCACTTAGGTGGTTTAGCGCTAAACAATTTAATATTTATGAAAGGAAATAAATAACATGGCAAAAATTGATTTTAACCGTGATAAAGAACACGTAAATATCGGTACCATTGGTCACGTTGACCACGGTAAAACTACTTTAACCGCTGCTATTGCTTCAACATTAGCTAAAAAAGGTCTAGCTGAAGCTCGTGATTACGCTTCAATCGACAACGCACCTGAAGAAAAAGCACGTGGAATAACAATTAACACATCACACATCGAATACCAAACAGAAAAACGTCACTATGCACACGTTGACTGTCCTGGTCACGCTGACTACATCAAAAACATGATTACCGGTGCTGCACAAATGGACGGGGCAATCTTAGTTGTTGCTGCAACTGACGGGGCTATGCCTCAAACACGTGAACACATTCTACTATCTAAACAAGTTGGTGTTCCACGTATGGTTGTATTCCTAAACAAAGTTGACATGCTATCAGACGATGAAGCTGAAATGGTTGACTTAGTTGAAATGGAAGTTCGTGAACTACTTTCAAAATACGGTTTTGACGGAGATAACACACCATTCGTACGTGGTTCCGCTGCTAAAGCTCTAGAAGGAAATGCTGAATACGAAGCTAAAATTCTAGAACTAATGGATGCAGTTGACTCATGAATCGAAACTCCTGTTAAAGAATTTGACAAACCATTCTTGATGGCTGTTGAAGACGTATTCACAATCTCAGGACGTGGTACAGTTGCTACAGGACGTGTTGAACGTGGAAAATTAAACCTTAACGAAGAAGTTGAAATTGTTGGTCTAAGACCTACAAAGAAAACTGTTGTTACAGGTATGGAAATGTTCAGAAAGAACCTAAAAGAAGTTCAGGCTGGAGATAACGCAGGTCTATTACTACGTGGAGTTGAAAGATCATCAATCGAACGTGGACAAGTTCTTGCAAAACCAGGATCAATCGTTCCTCACACAGAATTTACAGCACAAATTTATGTTCTAACTAAAGATGAAGGTGGACGTCACACTCCATTCTTCAAGAACTACAAACCTCAATTCTACTTCCGTACAACAGATGTTACTGGTGGAGTTGAATTTGAAGCTGGACGTGAAATGGTTACACCAGGTGAAAACGTTGAACTAACTGTTAAATTAATCTCACCAATCGCAGTTGAAGAAGGTACAAAATTCTCAATTCGTGAAGGTGGACACACCGTAGGTTACGGTAACGTTACAAAAATTATTAAATAATTTAAAAAATTATTTCAAGATGGGGCAACCCATCTTTTTTTATACTTTCAAATAATTAAAAACTATTAATAATATAAAATAATTATTAAAGCGAGGTAAAAATGACTAAAGAATTTTTTATTCCTACAGGTGACTCAATAAAAAATGTCGCCATTTATGTATTAAATAATTTAACAAAATCAAAAATATTATTGCTGAATGGGGACTTGGGGGCTGGCAAAACTGCGTTAGTTAAAGAATTGGCGAAGCTTATCGGCATTAGGGAAAACATAACTTCTCCAACATTTAACTACATGAAAGATTATGAAGGATTAATTCATATAGATGCATATCATTTGAGCGATGATTTAAGTGAATTCGAAGATTATTATTTGGATAATATTGTTGCTATAGAGTGATCAGATAATATTAGACATAATTATTCCAACTACTTGGATATAAGGATTAAACTAGATAGCAATAATAATCATATTTTTGAAATAAAGGAGGTCAAATAATGAAATTGTTTCTCGATACCACTACAGACACTTTTGCAATAGCTCTATATGACAAAAAATTCAATTTGATAGATTCATATATACTGGATAAGGAACCAAAAAAAGTTAATTTAATAACAGATTATACAAAAAAAATACTAGCTAAAAATGATATTAAAATTACTGATATAACTGATTTTTATACTAACTTGGGGCCAGGTTATTTTACGGGCGTTCGTATCTCACTGGTGTATTTAAGAACAATCGCCTTATTAACAAATGCAAAAATTTATACTACAAGTTCTATGCAAATTATTCAAAAACAAAATCCAAATCATAACAAATTCACTATTAATGCTTCTGGCGGAAAATCTTATGTCTTCTATCCTAATAATACTGATTTTTCTATTGATTTAGTAAAAATTGAAGTTTCAACAACTGACAACTTTGATTCTATAAATTACCACGACTTAATCAATAACTTAGAAAACTACTTAAACATATTTAGTAATAACGAAAATCTGCTCAACATTGAACCATACTATATAAAACAACCACAAATAGGAGAAAAAAAATAATGAGAATACTCGGTATAGAAACAAGTCACGATGACACATCTGTTGCATTGTTAGAAGATGGAAAAATATTGGATTTGCACACAATAAGTCAAATAGATGTTTTTAAGGAATTTGGTGGTACGATTCCTGAAATTAGTTCGCGTCTTCACGTAAAAGCAATCAATTTAATTCAAATGTTACTTCAAAAAAAGTACGACCTTAAAACTATTGATTACATAGCTTATACTGAAAAACCTGGATTAATCGGCACATTACAAATTGGTTTTTTATTTGCTAACGCATTATCATTAACATTGGATAAACCTTTAATTCCAATCAATCATTTACATGGGCATTTTTACTCTAATGCAATTGATAGTAAAATAAATTACCCGTCATTATGTTTATTAGTTTCCGGTGGTCATACTCAATTAATGTTAGTCAACAATGCCTTCGATATTAAAATAATTGGCGAAACACTTGATGATGCCGTTGGTGAAGCTTTTGATAAAGTCAGTTCAAAATTAGGGTTAGGTTTTCCTGGTGGTCCAAAAATTGATAAGATTTATCAAAACTATAAAGGACAATATATTTCATTTACCCAACCTCACACAGAAAACGAATTTGATTTTAGTTTTAGTGGACTAAAATCACAGGTACTAAACTATTTTAATACTCAAAAAATGAAGGGTATTGAGATAGACCCTGAACAAGTTGCTGCAAGTTTCCAAAATACTGCGATTGATTATTTAATTAATAAAACAAAGTTGGCATTAAATAAATTTGATGTTAAATCTCTTGTTTTGGCTGGTGGTGTCAGCGCAAACACTGAATTAAGAAAAAGATTTTTAACTCTTAGTCCTAAGTCTTTAGTTCCAAATTTGAAATACGCTACAGACAATGGTGCAATGATCGCAATGTGTGCTTATATGCAAATCAATGAAAAAACTAGATAAATTTCTTAAATTGACTAAATTCATTGAAAATTATCTGCATATATTAAAAATAAATAATAAAATTTGAATATTATATATAATATATATATTAATATTAATTTTTTTATATATAAAGGGGTTATTATGGCATTCAAAAAACCAGAAATTACAAATAAAATTGTACGTCATATAGGTAAAATAGCTGAAACAAACAGCGGTTATACTAAAGAATTAAATTTGGTATCTTGAAATGACGGCGAAGCTAAATACGATATTCGTGATTGAAGCGAAGATCACGCACGTTCAAGCAAAGGTATTACTTTGACATTAGAAGAGTTAAAAGCTTTAAAAACTATTCTTGATGAAGAAGTTAAAAATCTTTAATTTAATCATTAAAAAATAACCTGTAAAAGGTTGTCTTTTTCTATTCAATAGGAAGTCGAGAAGATGAAATATGATTATTAAAGCAACAGAAGGGCAAAAAAATAGTATCTTAGATTTTTTAAATAAAGATCTTGACAACAATTTTTTCTTTATTGGAGATATAGAAAATTTTGGACTTCATTCTAAAATTCACTCAACATATGTAAAATTATCATCTAATAATGAGATAGTCGCTGTATTATTAATTTTTAATAATACATTACTTTTCTATGATCCTTTTTTCAAACTACACTGAAACGAAATAATCGAAATGGTAGATAAACACAAATTGATAAATATCAACATTTCAGAAAAAATGTATGAGCGCTTTATGGATAATTTCAACAATCATCGTTTCAAAGTTCATAAACAGTATCTAGCCAAACTAAATAGTTTTATTAATTTGGATACATCAAAAGCAAAAGAAGCAACAAAAGATGATGTCAAATTGATTGTTGAATCTAGATTAAGAATTCCTGAATTTACTGAATTTACCAGTGATTTCGTCAATGAATATAATTCATACCTAGAAAGTTATGAATCAGGGGTTTCCCATCCATTCATCATTAAATCATCGTCCGGAAAAGTAATCAGTTGTGCGACAATTGCTATAAATGCTTCAAATAAATCTGTAATTGGTGGAGTATATACCTTGCCAGAATTCAGACAATTAGGTCTAGCTTCAATTGTTGTTGCAGCATTAAGTAATTGAATACTAAACAGAGGTAATCAGCCAATATTGTTTTATCACAATCCTAAAGCTGGTAAAATATATCATTCATTAGGTTATGAGGATATTGGCATCTTATATACAATAGTTGTCAACGATATTAAGGAGAAAAATGTTTAACTTTTTAGAAAATAGAATTCAAAAATCAATTCAAAAAATGAATAAAAAAACAATTATTAATGAAGAAGATATTTTAGAAGTAACAAGAGATATTAAAATGGCTCTCTTGGAGGCAGACGTCAATTTACGTGTTGTAAAGGACTTTGTTAATAATGTTAAGGAAAAAGCGTTAGAATCTAGATTGGTTGGTTCGTTGAATGCTTCTCAACAAATGATTAAAATTGTTCACGCAGAATTACAAGAAATTTTAGGTGGAGAAGTCAAGGAAATAAAAATTGATAAACGTCCATTTATTATAATGATGACAGGTTTACAGGGGTCTGGTAAAACTACAGCAGCTGCAAAATTAGCTTTCCATTTCCGTAAGAAAAATTATGTTTCTAAACCCTTACTAGTTGCTGCTGATATTTATCGTCCCGCTGCCGTACAACAACTAGTAACTCTAGCAAAAAGTATCCAAGTTGATTATTTTGAAAAAGGAACCTCGGATACAGCGCAAAATATAGTGAAAGAAGCTTTAAAATATGCAGAAGATAATAAAAATGATTTTATAATTATTGATACTGCGGGTCGTCTTTCAATTGATGAAGCACTAATGAACGAGTTAGTAGATTTAAAGAAAATTGCTAGTCCTAACGAAATATTTTTCGTTGCTGATGCACTAAGTGGTCAAGATATCATCAATGTAGCCACAGCTTTCAACGACAAGTTAAAACTGACTGGAAGTATCATTACAAAACTAGATTCAGATGCCCGTGGTGGAGCTGCCTTGAGTTTATGTAAAGTGCTTAATTTGCCAATTCGCTTTATAGGTACCGGTGAAAAAATCTCTAATCTAGATTTATTCTATCCAGATAGAATGGCAGATCGTATTTTAGGCATGGGCGATGTTTTAAGTCTTATTGAAAAAGCTGAAGAGGTTTATGACCCTGACCAAGCAAATAACATGGTTGCTAAACTTTTAAAAGGTGAATTTACACTTGACGATTTAATGAGTAATCTAGCTCAAATGAAAAAACTAGGTAAGATGAAAGCTATTCTTAAAATGATTCCAGGATTAGCTAATAAAATCAGTGAAGAGAAAATCATTGAAGCAGAAAATAAAATGGCCACTTATGAAATTTTAATTTCTTCAATGACAACAAAAGAACGAAAAAACCCTAAACTTCTTAAACAAGCCTCTCGCAAAGCCCGTATTTTAAGAGGAAGCGGTAGAAGCGCATTCGAATTTAACAGATTAATTAACGATTTCGAAGCAATGTCTAAAAATATGAATGAAATGGCAAAAAAAGTTAAAAGTGGAAATCTATCAGACCTAGCCAAATTTGGCGGTATGGGTGGTAACGGAGGATTCAGTGGGTTCTAGTTTACCTGAATTTTTCCGATGACAAGGAGAAAATAAACATTTTTCTTTCTCCGGAATAAGTTTAATTTTCTATATTATTACATTCGCAATTGTTTTTGTATGTGTACTTTTATTATGAATATTTAAAAACCTTTTGCGAAGATGATTTTCTACTAAAGATACTCATTTGCGTGTATTTAAGACAAAAATATTATTTAGATTTATCGGTATAACCACATTGATTTTTATGGTATTTAGAAGTTACATTTTATATGTATCTAACTACCCAACAAGATGAGAAATATTACCTCTTCACTTGTGTAGATTAACAATGATATTTCTTTCATTAACCTTAATCTTAAACAGAATTGATTTAGTGAAATATTTTGGTCATTTAGCAATAATTGGTTCCATTTTAGCAATCATTAAGCCGGATTTTGATTTTGCAAAAACAATCAATGATGTTTCTCCAATTGGTTTAGATTCATTTTATTATTATGACTATATTCTTGCACATTCTTGACTATTATTGGCAACAAGTTCGCTTTACGCCATTAAATACATAGATTTAAAAGTAAAAGACTGAGTTATAACGGTTATTTTCTTTAGTTGCGTAGCTACTCTTATGTTTTTTATTAATTGAATAACTTTCAAATATGCACCAAAAGGTTGAAAAACCAATTATTTCTATCTTGGGGATGATTCAATCAATCCTCAAAAAAATGTGTTTGGTGTTGCTTCCAATTGGCCTTATAACCTATTATCCTGAACATTTATTGGTATTATTGCAACGTCAATTTCAACTATGTTTTGAATCTTTCAAAGCAAATTTACCTTTGATAAATTCGACAATAAATTTAAATTTAAATTAGTTAAAGCACAACGCTGAGAAGAGTTTTATCACTCGTTTAATATAAAAAAACATTAAATCAAAAATAACCGTACAACTTATCAGTTTAGGTAATAATATTTTTACTAAAGAAACTAACTATTAATATTTTGAAAAATTTAATAATAATTTTTTTGTTATGTTAGTAATTAATTTTAAAAAGGAATAACATTTATAAATGTCATTTTCTAAATTATTAAAAAGTGATATATTAATAATCATGTGGGGGTGTAATGGCTTCGACATGTAGTGGGTATTAGTAACATCAGTGGTTTGGTAGACCATAATACTTCTAGGCTTTATAGTCGCAAAAAACGAAAACAAAGTTCAAATTGAACTAAAAGACTTGATTATGGCAAACCAAAATCAAGCACACTCAAACCTAGTTTTTGCTTAATTTTGCAAACTAGTGCACCATTCATCTCGCCTTAGTTGGTTGGTGTGGTTTAAAAGGCTCGGTTGATTATTTACACCTAATATCAATTTAAATTAAAAGTGTACTAGTATTGAATGTCTTTGTTTATTTAGCATCATTATTAGCAATAGAAATAAACTAAACTGTAAGAAGTGTTGCTATGTCTTACTATGTGGACACGGGTTCAACTCCCGTCATCTCCACCATATGTAATATCACCAAATCTGCCAAGTGCGGATTTTTTATTGAATTCACTGTTGAATTATGTTGTAAAATGTAATTATGAAAAAGCAAGTTCAAAAGAATACGGAAATAATTGAAAATACCTTAGAGTTAAACGTTAGATCCGGCTTGTCTAGAAAACAAATAAAACATTTAGACAACTATGACAGAAAATATATTTTACGCAAAGCGAGAAATAACATAATAAATAATCCTTATAAAGTTAAGAACGCACTTCGTAAACGTTTGTTTTCAATTGTGGGTGTTGTTTTACTAAGTTCTTTATTATTCATTCTATTAATTGCACTAATTATTGTCATCTTTTGAAAATACTAAAAATCACCCATATGATAAGGTGATTTTTAATTATAATTTCTATCTAGTTGTTATCTTTTTTCTTGGTGTTTTTTATTATTTCGGCTGTAATTTGATCATCAAATTTTGATTTAAACTTTTCAACATCCATATTTCCTTTTGTTTTATTTGAATGATTTAGATGAGGTAATACATTTTGAATATATAGATAGCCAGACAATAAACTAAAAACTAAAGCGATAATAAGAGGAAGCGAAGCAATATAGGCGTATAAATATCACAGCCCTGCATTTTCAAAACGGAATTGAGAGAAAAAGTTCGGCGATGAAATTGCTATAATGAACAGTAAAATAATTGCAAAAGATTGAACCAATGTTTTAATTTTGCCTCATATAGATGCCGAAACATCAATGTTATGTTCTTTCATTGCGACTCTACAACCGTCAACAATTAAATCTCTAATAATAAATAAAACAACTACTCAAAATGGTATAAAACCATTTGAAATGACCATTAAAAACAATAACGAAGCTGTGGTTATCATTTTGTCCGCTATTGGATCTCACAATTTACCAAAAGAAGTAACCAAATGGTTCTTACGTGCAATATATCCATCAAAATAATCTGTAATCATCGCCCCTATAAATATCATGAGCATCAACGTTAACAAAATTCTACTAAAATATTTCGTAAATCATTCGCTGTTATAAAATCCGTTAATGCTTTTAAAAAAATAAACATTGCTAATTGTTAAATAAATAAGACCCAAAACCAATAATGGAACAAACAAGATAATTCTTATTAAAGTTAGTTTATTGGGTAAGTTAAGATTTTTAAACTTCATTTTTATAATACTCCTCAATTTCATTCTCGAATTTATTAATTTCTTCTTTTTTATTTTCTAAATCAATCAATAAAATTTCATCTTTCAAATATTCCAAAACAGTGATCGCTTTATTTCATACAGACGAACGAGTATCTCTTAAAACAACAAAATTCTTAAATAATTCAGAACAATCGGGATTATTGACTATGAATTCCCTGAATTCAGAAGATTGTTGTAAATCAAGTAAATATTTTCTAGCTGTATTGACAATTTGACTCATTTTATAGTCCCCAATGCTTGGTTTAAAATTGTCTAATAAATCTTGATTTTTCTTTAGTAAAAGATCAAGTTTTAAAACAGTCTCAGTTTTAATTCTTGTTGCATCATTTTTAAATTCAATTTCTTTTCTTTTCCGTTTCTTTTTAGCTCTCGCGTCCTTGACTGCGGAATAGACAAAAAATACAATTAAAAGTAAAATGACAACTCCGAAAATTCAATACATTAAATAACCATTCATATAACCTCCTAGTTACTATTAATTAATTATATATAAAAGTAACTGATATACATAATTAATCATAATAAATAATGATTATTCCATTGCTATGCAATATATGAATTACCAAAATAATATCTTTTATTTACTAAAACTATTGATTATTGTGTAAAAACAACAAATCTTTAACAAAATAGAATATTACCAATTAAAGTATAATGTAATCATGAAATATAAAACTCTTTTAAAATCCTTTTCAGTACCAATAACTTCAGCATTGTGTTTGTCAGCAATTTCATGCAAAGACGACTCTACAAAAATTAAAGAATCATTCAATAAATACAGAACCAGTTTAGAAAACGTTTATAAAAACAATGATAAATTTTCACGTTATATTTTAAGTAATGAAAATAAAGATCTTAGTGCAATATTGATTGACAACTTATTTCTAAATGATTTAATTGTATTAAAAAACGAAATTGAACAAGGTCGAGATAAAGACAATTTCCTCAACCGTTCAGATGTTTTGATAAACATAATAGAACAAGACGGCTCAATAAGTGAATTCAATCAAGAAAAATCAAAATTTAATGAAATCGTTGATAATATCAAAAATAATTCTCAGCAATATAACGATGTAATTAAGTCTGTGATTTTAAATCTTTTAACAAGTATTACTCAATATTTTAACGACATTGAAAAACTTAACTCTAGATCATTTTTAAATTTCATCAATCAAAGACTTAAGGTTTTATATGAATATACACAATCGCAAGAGTTAAATAAAATTGTTTCATCATTCAATAATTACGATAAATTATCAAAGCAATTTAATTATTATAAAAAAGAAATTATGGAAGACCTCAACAATAAATTTAATTCCCATTTTATATTTAAAGATAATTTTGAACATTTATGTGAATTCGGCGAAAAATACAATAATTTAAATAAATACGGATCAGATATTTATAAAAATATCCAATTTAATTTACCTTACATCGCTTTTAAGTATTTCTTTATCAAAAATTCCGAGGAATTTAATTACCTAAATAATAGTAAAAAATGAACTAATGAAGAAACAAGTAAAATAATGAATAAATTAACTGATATTATTGAAAATAATTATCGTTCTAAATACGATTATCTTGCTAAAGTACATAATGAATTCAAGAATTTTGTATTTTTTATGGATCGAATAGGTCCCCAAGATTATACAAATATAAAGAAATTAGGTTTAATAGATACAATGAAACAATGAACCAGCAATTTTGATAAAACCGAAGATGCTTTTTTAGTTTGATTTACTAAATTAGAAAATAAAGAACCTATCTCTTATAAAGAAAATTTTAAATCGGATTTAACATATGAAATGTCATTAGACAACAAAAAAATTATTTTCAGAAATACATACGAAAGCGCAGCAAAAAACTATTCAAATTGATAATTATATTTTAAAAAAATTATCAATTACCGAAAATTTTACCTATGCTACGTAAATTAAGTTAAATTCGTCAAAGGAAAATTTTTTTCATGTTTTTAAAATTATTATAAAATAACATAATATCTTAACTTTTTTTACGCGCGCATAGGCGCATTTTTTTATAATATATTGTATAATTAAATAGCTTATAAATCATAGTGGGGTTTCATATGTTTTAATAAGCGTTAATTCAAAATAAATAAACTCAAAATATACACAAATTAACTAATTATTTGTGTATGAAAGGGAAATATGAAAAAAAATAAATTATTATTATCAATTGGCGCTATTGCCGGAACAGCATCAGTGGCTGCACCACTTTTAGCTGCATCATGTAGTAACGACAAATTTGATAAATCAAGAGAAAAACTAATTTTTGCAGTTACATTCTCGAGAGATAAAGAGCAATGAAACGCTGTTGACGGAGTTATTAGAAAATATAACGCCGAAGTAGTTCAACCTAAACGTAAAGAACTACAAGCTAAAATTGCTAGTGCTAAAGGTGATGAAAAGGCTAAGCTTGAAGCTGAGTTGGCTACCTACATGGAAGTTGAACTAAAAAATATTGGTTCAGGTTATGGAGCTGGTCACACTGAAGTTGTAAGTAGCATGAAAAACAACAACATCAAACAACTTCCGAACATGACAATTAACTACTCATCTACAATCGCTGAAATTGTTAACTATGGTAGAAAAGTTGATGTATCAGATAAATCATTCGGTGATTTAGCAATACAACGGGATGTTTTTGTAAAAAAATTCGTTGATGTTAACGACAAAATTACTGGTGTTGCTGAGGGTGGACATTACTCGCTACCTATTATGAAGTCAACAGTAGTATTTGGAATCAATGGACCAATTTACAAATATGTATTTAAAACATTAAAAAATGCAGGATATACTATTGACCAATCACTAATCAAAGATTTTAAAGTTGATACTAACGATTGAAACGGTGATGTTGCCGTTATTGGTGATGATAGTCACTTTGGTAAAGCTATTACTTCTGCCGAAATTCAAAAAATCTTTACAGAAGCTAAATACCCAGGCAAAAAAATTGGTGCAAATGTCTTGACAGAATTCAAAACATATATCAAATTTATTACTGACGCAATTAAGATTTTTGAAAAATCAAAAACTCGTGATAAATCTACAGTTGCATTATTAGGTATTGATGACCCATCAGGTATTTTAAATACAGTCTTATACTCAAAATTAGGCGCTAAAGACAGTAAAATGCCAATGGCAGTTATTAAAAGTAATGACGGATCAGTTAAGGTTTCATTCACGGGTATTGCAGATAAAAACTCAGAATCATACAAAGCTACAAAAGAAGTTTATGATCTAGTCATGGACGCTGTTGAAGCTGGTGCTCTAAAAGTTTATGGTGGTGGTGCATATTCATCAGCAGACGAAACAAACCATAAAGTTGGTGCAAACTTTGGTTCAACCGCAGGTTACTCACATAACTTTATTGATGCCGGCGACATTAAACCGACATTTAAATTACCAAATGTTAAAACAAAAGACGGACAAGAAGTTAATATCGGTGTTTCGGACATAGGTACCGTTAAGTCAGATAAAAATGATAAAAAGAAAACAAGTCTACAATTCAAATATGGTAATGTAGTTCTGGATTCTAAAGCTGATACTTCTAAAGAAAAATACTTCTACCAATCAGATGCCGCAAATGATTCAATTATTGATAAACTAAATGAGTTAAAAAATAAACCAAACAGTTATATTGTTCACATTGAAAATATTGATGATAATAAATTGATTATCGATGGAATGAATAAATTAACTTCAGAGTTCAAAAATCTTGGTGAATTAACACACTTTGAAAAACATGGTACAGCAGAAGAGAAAAAGACAAAATATGTATTCTATTCATTTGTTAAATCTGTAACACAATCTTATAAGACAAATGACATTGATGTTAACTTACCATCTGCAACTGGTTCACTTCAAAAAAATGAATTAATTACCAAACAAACTCCTGCAAAATATGACGAAACTTCAACGGTTCAAACAGCATTCTTGCAGGGTCCTAACCTATTCGTTATCGATAATGGTGAAGCTCAAAACAAAGCATCGGTAAGATTCTTAAACTTTGTTCTAAAAGATAAAGAACCAAAGAATTATGGTAAGCACCACGAAAAAGATACTAACGCGGCTTACATCGCTTCAACAGCGTCTTACATCGTGCCATATAACGGTTTTGAAAAAGGTAAAGAATTAAATTACCCAAGAAGTGAAAACGCATATTTAGACGTAGCATTTAAATTATTTACAAATAACAATATTACTCTATACGAAGAACCAACAAGCAAATATTCAAATGCGTACAGAGAAGCATTCAACTCAAATATGAAATCATTTGCTGAATCATTACGTGATAATGGTACACGTAAATCATTCGATGTTTTTGCACAACAAATGCAATCAACAACAACAAACTTTAATTAAATCAAACAGAAATATAAATACACCATTTATGTCTTTCGACATAAATGTTTGTATTACTATAAATTTCCTATAAGGAGCTAAAATGAACTTTAAAAGATTATTAGTATCCACCACTCTTCCATTAACAGGTTGTTTAACCGCTTTATCAGCATCATGTTCGCAAAAAATTTCTGATGAAAAAGTCACCGAACAATTCAATGAATTAATGAAAGATAAGGGAAATTGAGAAATAAAATTGGATAAAGAAAATACTCTAGTTCAAAAAAACGTTTTTAAAGCAAAAGTTACTCAACATGCTGATGGGGACACTATCCAAGTGTTGGCATTAGAGGACAACGGAAAACACAGCATTAAAAACGGAAAATATTACAAAATTAGACTGGCCGGTATTGATACACCTGAAAAAAATGTTGGAGGCACCGATTCAGACCCCGAAGAAATGTTTTGGGCAGTTAAGGCGTCAAAATTCTGTGAAGAAGTATTAAAAGATGATCAAATTGTTTATATTTTCGCTACTGGAAAAGATACATATGGCCGTATCACTGCAGATGTGTTTTTCAGTTATGATAATAACCAACCTAACTCAGTTGAAGAAGCAAACCATTCATATTCAGTTGAAATCACGAGAGCTGGTTGAACATTACCTTACTTAACAAATCCTAGCGACTTAGTGACTTTAATTGATAAAGGCACACTTCAAAGTTATACATTCTACTCATTAGGTTTAGCACTAAGAAGTGCATATGATAATAAAAGAGGGTTTTTCTATACCCAATCATTATTTAAGAAAAAACCTGAAGATTTTTCTAAAATATACAAAATTAAAAAAATTGGTGAAAGCTGAAGACCATTTTGAAAAGATTCCGGAGTAAATAATGTATTTAAATACGAAACCTACGAATCAGTGTATAAGCCTGCCGTAGCACAAAATAAATAAGGACCATTATGAGATTACTTAAAAAATTATTTAACAAAATTAATGTGTCTGCATCTAAATATACAGAGGAAGACTATCAAGAATACAGAAGAATTTTGGAATCTGTTATAGCGCATAAAGAAGATAAATCATTGCCAGCTATTGAATTGAAAAATGTTTACATCGATTTCGGTGAAACATTAGCTGTTGATGATGTTAGCTTCAAAATACCTGAAGGTAAATTAGTTACACTTCTAGGACCATCTGGTTCAGGTAAAACAACTGCTCTAAACGCAATTTCTGGATTACTAACCATCAGTAGTGGAAAAGTAAGATTTTATGGTAAAAACGTTACTGCGCTTACTCCACAAAAACGTAAAATTGGTTTTGTTTTCCAAAACTACGCTTTATATCCACACATGAGTGTGTATGCAAACATTGCGTTCCCTCTTAAAAACGATGCAGCCTGACAAAATGGTATCATTACCAAAAGTTTGATTGCACAAACAAAAATAAACAACATTTATCTAAAGAAATTAGGTGCAAGTGAATTAGAAACACAATCATATTTAGAAACAGTGGAAAATACTCGTGCTGTTCTAGATGAATTAGAAAGATTGCTATCTAAGTCTATTTCAAAGAGAAGACACAATTTTTCAATGGCACAAAGTGCTTACAAACTTGCTCTTAACAAATATGAAGCGAAATCTTCTATACTTGCAAAAAACGTATTAGAACGTTTTAGTGACTTAAAAGAAGATTACAAAAAAATCATATCTAATATCAAATTTGAAAAATCAATAGAAAAATCAAACGGTATCGTAAGAGAAGTTTTACCTTGCCCAATGATTCAAGAAATTGAAGAATCAGGTCTATTGGTATTTAAAAAACCTCATGTTGTGAAAGCACCTAAAGACACACAACATATTTGAGCATTTACACACGATTATGCTCAATTAGAGAAAAAATATGCTGAATACGAAGAACTATTAGCAAGAATTGATGAATTAAACAAGTTAGATTACTCTAAAGCAGATGCTATTAAATTGGCGAAACTAGAGAAAAAACTTCTTGTTAACCAAACAATTTGTAAACACGCCATGAAATTAATTAACATTCAAGACGAAAGTGTTGACAAAATTAAGCAACTTAAGAAGGAACTTAAAGATGCTGAGGTTGAGTTACGTACTATTAGTAAAGAACACATTGCTCGTGCTAAACGTAACATGAAAAAGATTCCTGTAATTATGCAAAAAGAATACAACCGTATTCACAAAGAATTGAATGATAAATACGATTTTGTACGTATCATCAAGGAAGATAAAAAATTACGTAACTTCAATTTAACTCCTGAAGAACGTGCTGAAATTGAAGAAATCTCCAAGGATATTATTTCAATTAAAAAAGCCCTTCACAGAGATGTTTTAGAAGTTGCTAAACGTGTAAATATCTTGCCTATTTTACAGAAAAAACCAACAAGATTATCTGGTGGTCAACAACAACGTGTTTCTATTGCTCGTGCTATTGTTAAAAAACCTAAAATCTTGTTAATGGACGAACCATTGTCTAACCTAGATGCTAAACTACGTATCAATACAAGACAATGAATCCGTGAAATTCAACAAAGTTTAGGTATTACAACAGTTTTTGTTACCCACGATCAAGAAGAAGCTATGTCAATTTCAGATATCGTTGTATGTATGTCGACAGCAAAAGTACAACAAATGGGTACACCAATGGAGCTATATAACAAACCAGTCAACCAATTTGTTGCTCGTTTCCTAGGTATGCCCGAAATGGGTCTATTACCTGGTGATTACACTAATGGAGTATTAAAAGTTTTAGGAGTTAATATTCCTGGAGTTAAATTACAAGGCAAAGATTCTGCCGAAGTTAATGTTGGAGTCCGTGCCGAAGATTACACAATTATTGAAGACTCTTCACAAGCACAATTCCACGGAAAAGTAACAACTGTTGAACAATTCGGTAAAGAATCAAAATTAGTCGTTACTTTAAATAAAGACACAAAACTAAACTTCCTTGTCAACAATAAATATAATTTCCATGTTGGCGATGATTTACACTTTAATATCCCATCTGACAGACTACACATCTTTGACTCGGTAAGCGAAGAAAGAATTGAGTACGATGTTCAATAATTACTTTAAGAGAAAGAGCTTAGAAACAAATAACAGATTTTTATTCAATTTCTCTATCAATAAACAAGCAAAGAAAAACAACGCTATTTCTGAGTCGGTTGTCGATCGCAGAACACCTTTTATAGCAGCATTGATTTTAATCTTACCTGCATTAGCAGTTCTAATCACATTCTCTGTTGTTCCTTTCATTATTAACGTTAAATCTACATTTACACATGTCGAAAACGTTAATGGAGTAAGAACATCAACTTGAGTAGGATTTGGTAATGTTGTAGACTTGTTTAAGCAACTAAAATTTGCCGTTGGGATAAGAAACTCATTCATTTATGGCCTTTTAGTGTTACCTATTTCTATGATTGTTTCACTATTAGTATCATCTTTAATAGCAACAGTTATTCGTAAAAAATTAAGAGGATTTTTACAAACAATTTTCTTCTTACCTTACGTTACTAACATTGTTGCCGTATCGCTAGCCTTTGTTCAAATCTTCCAACCAGATGGACAATTTAACCAAATTGCCAGATGATTTGGATTTAAAGGAAACACACCATGATTACAAGCAACCAAAGAAGGTGAAGTTGCATTCAAGGCCTTATTTGTTATGCTAGTCAATGGTGTTTGAGGCTCATTAGCTTTCAATATCTTATTATTCACTACCGCTATGCTTTCAGTGGATAAAAACCTATATAGATCTGCTTCAATTGATGGTGTTGGCGGAACTAAACAATTTTTCACTATCACACTACCATCTATCAATAAAACAATAACATTCATTATGACCATGGGTATTATCAACGGAATTAAAGTCTTTCCTCTTGCGCTTTTCGAAATGAAGCCAGAACAAGCATTTAATGCCGGTGCCTCAACCATTATGTTATTCATTTACTACTTCGTACAACAAAACAACTATGAACTTGCTGGTGCGGCATCAATTATTTTATTCATTATTGGTGTTTCATACTCAACAATCATTCGTTCAGGCTTTAGAGTATTAACTCTTGCCTCAATTAATAAAGGAGAATCTGATGTTTGAAACAAGATTAAGAATTCAGCGGAAATTAGCGAACATAAAGCTAAGACGCAAAAGAGATTCAGTTACTCTTCAAGTACATGATAGTTCTCTTTTAACAATATTTACGAAGTATTTTATCAAATTAATTTTATTGGTATTCTTTGCTATGGTTGTCTTGATTCCATTTGCTTACATGATTCTAATTTCATCAATGAGTAACAATCAAGCCGACTTAGTTAAAACTGGTCAAGCTGGTATTTGGCCACAAACATGAGAATTAGGTAAAAACCTTGCGACGGCCGCAACCGGTCAAACAAAATCATTTTGACCTTGAGAACAAGGTTGACAACAAGGTTACTTATTCTCATTCATTCTTACTTTTGCTAACGTTTTAATTTCAATTGTTTTAAAAATATTTATCACAATGTTATTAGGATACGCATTTAGTTTGAAAAAATGATGAGGCAAGGAATTTGTGTGATTCTTATTGATGACAATTCTTGTCTTACCTGAAGTTGCCTTACTTTCAGGACAAAGATGAGTTGTTGTCCAAATGGACAACGCTCTAAAACCACAAGACAGCGACAAATTCAACTTATTTAACTATAACTTATTTGTTATCGCTATTCCTTTTGTGGCTTCAATATTTAACGGATTAATGTTTAGAAATGCCTTTGAATCAATTCCAAACAGAATCAAAGAAGTTGCTATGGTTGATGGTGCAGTTGGCGCTAAATACCTATTCAAAATCGCAATCCCAATGGTTGCACCTACAACGTTAACAGTTATTATTCTTACTACGCTAGCATCTTGAAACTCATTCCTATGACCTTCGTTGATTGCTGGTACCGATTATAGAGTTATGTCTGTATGATTATTTGGGGTTGGTGTTGACCACTCTACAGCTGACGAAAGAACATACTACAATATTAAGATGGCCGGAGCAATTTGAGTTATCTTGCCAATGTTTGTTTTCTTTTTTGTCGCTAGAAATAAAATCATGAACGCAATTAGTCGTCAAGGTAGCACAATTAAAGGATAGGATTATAAAATGAAGAAAATTAATATTAAGACACGTACTATTATCTGATTATTAGCCGGAATCGTTTCACTAGCAATCATCATAGTTTGTTCGTTGATTATTCATCGCGTGACCCATGGTGTTGAAGCTATTCGTCACATAAATCTAGAAACTGAATTAGCTGGTGAATATCGTGCACATAAGGCATATGCAATTGGTATATTAAGTTTTTGTTCGGTCATTTGTGCCATTTCAATATCAATTTGCTATCTAGGCTTCAAATCTTGAAACTACAACGCAACCTTATAGGAGGAAAATATGAATAGAAAACTACTTTTATCGCTTTCACCAATTATAAGCTTTGCACCAATTGCTACAGTTTCATGTGTTAATCCTTTTACTGATAACGACTTATTAAAAAATGCTCAAAGACATAACAAAAACAACTCTATTTTTGCTAATAAATCATTCGATGAATTCAAGCAAAAATTAATTAAATCTAATATTTACCCAACTAACACCGAGCAAGAAAAAGAAGAATTCAACAAAGTTCTTTTATCATTCCAAAATTTCTTTGAAAAAGATATCGATGATATAAATTACTTAACCTTAGACAAATTCAATATTTCATTTAAAATTGAAAACGCTAAATTAACAAATAAATTAATTGTTTTTAAAGATAGAAAAAAAGTTTCAACTAGTTCTAACATTACCACGAATGCTCAAATTTTATTAATGGACTATTTATTCTCTAAATCACCATTTGGACACACTGTTTTAAATAAGGTTTGAACAGATAGTTCCAGAGTTGAAAAAACTTTATACCAACCTCTAGATCACGAAGGTTCAAATATTTTTACATTTGATAAATCTGCAGCAGATGTTAATGTTGATTCAACAATTATCATTCCTAATGCTATTATCAATTCATTAAAAAATGATGAATTTGTCACTGTTCAATCTATAGAAACCTTTATAAAAGCGTACAAACATACTATTTCAGTTCTTTCTAAATTCATAAAGAAAATTGATGAAACGAATGAACATAATTTATTAAATTCATTAGCTCCTATTTATTATGTTTTGGAAAACCCCAAACACAATTTTTGAATTAACAAAAATTATGCTCCAACGGAAGAAGGAGTCTATGCAATGTTTACTAAAGACGGTTTTGCCAAATTAGAACAAAATATTGAAAATAGAATCACTGATTTCGCAAAAGATCCGGAAGCATTTTATAAAAAACATAAAAACATAACAAATAAACACTTTCACGATGATGAAAACATTAGTGAATTTATGAAAACTATTGAAAAATATAATCAAGGTATCGGTAGATTAGGTTGAACGGAAGTTGTGACCTATTCGCTATATTTCAACTTCCCTGCTGATATTCAAATTTTAGATTTTAAAGATAAACAAAATAATAAAATTTACTTAATTCAATTTACTGATGCGGAAGGAAATTCAATTCTTGTAAACCCAGTTGCTGATTTTAAAAAAGATTCAACAACAATTTACAAAAATAAAAATGAATTAACTGCTGCTGGATATACATTAGACACAAGCAATATTTTGGGTCAAAACATCCAAAACTCAGTTTGAAAATAAACTATAATCGTAAACTAACCCTCTGTGGTTAGTTTTTTTTATTGACTAATCTACACGTTTTCTGCTCAATAAGTAAAAAATCTAACCCTCAGGTTAGATTTTGATCAGTAACGGCTGATTATTATAAATAGGTTAACGAAATTGAGACTAATAATAATACTATTCCTAATATTACTAATAATCAAAATATAAAATTGTAATGTTTAACTTTCTCGTTTTGAGATTGTTTAGTTTTTAGTTGCTCTAGTTCATCACTAAGTACACGCAATTCAATACGTTGGTCGGTACTTAGTGAAGCATTCCTTTGCAACTTATTAATTTTTAACTGGAGTTTTGACTGGTTGCGGTTTTGACTAATTTTAACTAAACCAGAACCTAATCCAGCTTTGATAGATAGCGTAATAACTCCATAGCATAAATATAATAATCCAGTAGCTAAGAAAGCATCGCCAAATACGTATTTTAAATTTCCGTTATATTTATTTCCAAAATGTTGGGCAAGAACCACAGCAATAAATAGAGCTAATCCTAATACCAAAACTACTGAAAAATGGATGGTTTTAGTACGTTTAAATGATTCTTTAAAATAATTTTTCATTATTTAATTGTTTTGGCGTCCACTTGTTCTACTGAAAGATTAAATGCACTTGCTCATTCCTTTGCTTGTGCCTTAGTGCCGTAAATATAGTGGTCTTGTTCTACTTTGAACAGTTCAGGCACGTTAGGATATTGTTGTCCTTGTAAATAAGTTAATTCGAAATTAATATTTTCAAACTTCTCATTTGCATTTGAAATTTTAGGTATTGCTTTAAATAAGTTAATAGTGTAAGGGTGAACTGGTTTTTGATAAACTTTGTCAGTATCCCCACTTTCAACTATCTTACCATAGTGCATAATTTGTACTCTATCAGCAATATATTCAATCATTGATAAATCATGAGCAATAAAAATCATACCGATATTTTTCTTTTCACATAAATCTTTTAATAAATTAACAACCTGTGCTTGAATTGAAATATCTAACGAAGCAATTGGTTCATCTGCAACAATTACTTTTGGTTGTGTAATTAACGCACGGGCAATAACAATTCTTTGACGTTGTCCTCCAGAGAATTCGTGAGGATAACGATAAGCAAATTGTTTAAGTAATCCGACATCTTCTAGTGATTTATAGATTGTTGTCTTGATCAATAAGTTTCCAATCATAATTTTGGCAACAATGTTTCCAGATAATGTTTTTAAAATCTTAACAAATTTAGAGTCAACAGCGGTAGAAGTATCGATACCTAGCAATACCTTAATTGCCTTAATATCGCGGTTTAAATATTTAGCTTCAATTTCAAAAGATTTTAGAGTTGCAAGTTTTGTTTCAACCTTTGATTGATATAAACTTATTGATTTTTTAATTTCTAATAAATTCTCTTTAGATTCACCTTTTGCTTTAGCATCGTTCATATATGATTTTAATTCATTAATAAAACTACTATGAACCTTCATAACTTCAAGATTTGTAATAGTTTGCATATCTTTTAACAAATGATATTGTTTATCCGCTTCCTGAATTTTTTTATCAAGTTTAGCAATAGAAGCTTCGTGTTCAATCACATATTCAGCAAGCATTGCTTTATTAACTTCGACTGCTTTATCATAAGCAGCTTTAGCGTCCGCAATTTGTTGTGGAGTTGCAGTTTTTTGTTTATCAACCACGATAGATTTATTGGCTTGAATTTTATCTTTTAAATTAGTAATTTTTTTGTTAAATTCATTTAAATTATTTGCATTCAACTTCACGTGTTTCTCGAAATTAAAATAAAAATTATTTTCAATACATAATAGTATTTCTTTCTTAACTTCTGGCGTGTATTTGATATCTAATAAATATTTATTGAAGAAGTTTTTTGAGTAATCTTCTAATTCATTAATAACATCACGAACTTCAGTGTATTTAAGTTCTTTTAGACAAGATCTTAATTGTCTAGTAACCTTATTCAACTTTTTAGATAAATACTGATTTTTAATATTGTGAAGATACATATCTAGTTTTGTAGAAATTCATTTCGCATTTCTATATATGATTGCATCTTTATGATATTCAGTAATAAAGTTATCAAAAGTGTTTTTATTGGTTGCTTTTTCAAGCTTTCTATTTTTAACTAATTGTTTAATTTCACTCTGTCACACACGTATTTTTTGTTCCGCGTTGTATTGTTTTAGAGTCATTTTGGACAATTTGAGTGTTTTTAAATATTTTTCTTTAGCTAACTTTAATTCAGTTTCATCAAGTTCTAAATTAGAATTTCTAAAGTCCTGTTGTTTTTCAAAATAAAAACTCATTAGTTCATCAGTATTGCGGTATAAATTGTTAACAATTTGACTTTCCATATTTTGTTTCTCTTCTAAATATGAATAGTAGCTATTAAAATTATCCTCAAAACTTAGACTCTTATCAAATGTTCAGGTTTTAAATTTTTCAACCCAATCAGGGAAAAAGTCTTTAGCTAAAATGTTTATTGATTCAAGATTTTGCAATCTTAGTGTTTTATATTTATGTTGGAATGTATAGAAATACATTTCCTTGACATCAACTCAATCTTTAAAAATATCTTTAACTTGGTTTTTGACAATACCATTTACAATTAAAGGTTCTTTTAAAGTTGTGTATATATTCTTTTGACCGTTCAATGAAGCATGTGGGTCTTGGAATATCATTTGAATGTTTTTACGTAAAAATTTTGTTTGACTTCTTGAAATACGTTTACCACTGATAACTGAACCGTCTAACATTACAAATCCATTGAAATCGTCGTAAAGACGAAGCAATGAACGACCAACAGTTGTCTTTCCAGAACCAGATTCGCCAATTAAACCTACAATTTCACCTTCATGTAAGTCAAAACTTACATCATCAACAGCTTTATTAACAATACCACCATTGGTGAAATATTTTTTAAGACCTTGTATTTCCAAAATTGGTTTAGAATTATTTTTCTTCATCTTCAGTAAATACCTTTCTGAAACTTTCTAATCTAATTAATAAATCTTTAGGAAGTTCAACTTTTGGTGCGTCAGGGTGTAACAATCATGTTGCTGCTGCATGGCGTTTTTTCACCGGTAGCAAAGGGGGTTCTTTATGGAAATCAATTTCCAAAGCATATTCATTTCTAGGGGCAAACGGATCTCCAAGTGGTAAATTAGCCATGTCTGGAGGTGTTCCTTTAATCGAATATAATCGGTCTAGTGAGTTTTCAGGAATTGCTGATATAAGAGCTCATGTATAAGGGTGACGGGGGTCAGTAAAGATGTCTTTTCTAGTTCCTCTTTCAACGATTCTACCAGCATACATTACATAAATATAATCACAGAACTTAGCAACAACACTAATGTTATGACTAATTAAAATAATTGAAATATTCATTGTTTGACGTATACGTTCAAATAATGCTAGCACCGATGCTTGAACTGTTGGGTCTAATGCTGTTGTTGGTTCATCAGCAATAATTAGTTTTGGTTTTAAGGCAACAACCATAGTAATTACAACCCTTTGTTTCATTCCTCCTGACAAGGTATGAGGGTAACGGTCAAATATTTCTTCAGCGTTAGCGATACCAAATTCACTTAGTAAACCGATTAAATATTTACGTTTTTCAGTGTAAGGTTTAGTGCTTCATTCACTATTTAAGTCCAAAGCGTCTAATAATTGTTTTCCAATTTTACGGGTTGGGTTTAAAGATGTAAGGGGGTCTTGGGGAATGTAACCAATATAATGTCCCCTTATTCCCTGTCATTGTTTTTCGTTTGTTATTTTGGTTAAATCTAAATTGTCGATTTGCATTTTATCAGATACGAAGAATGCGCCTTCATTAACATTAATTAAAGCTTTTGAAGTCACTGATTTTCCTGAACCAGACTCACCAACTAAACCAACAATTTCACCTTTTTTAATTTTTAAATCAAGACCACGGACGATTCTAATAAAGTTTTTTCGTCCGTTTTTAAAGTCAACTCTTAAATTTTCCACATCCATAAGTAAGTCGTTTTCTAAAGGAAGAGTTTCAAGTGAAGTTAAATTATTTTTTTTCATGTTTCTCCTATCTCTTAACCTTAATTACTTTGGGATCTAAGGCATCATGTAAACCAACTGCGATAAATTGCAAGCTGATTGAAATACCCAACAATATCAGAGCTGGTAAGAATAATAACCAAGGATTTTCTTTCGATGATTCTAAATTATCAAGCATAAATTTACCAAGGTTTGCAGAATTATCATCTTTAAAGAATCCCAGGAAGGCTAATGAAGCAATCGAAAGAATTACAGAAGGAATTCTACGCACATAACTCATTGCAATTTTACCTAAAATTGCCGGTAATGCGTGTAAGAAGATTCTTCTTGATTCGCTTGCACCAATACTTTTGGCAGCCATAATGTATTCTTCGTCTTTAACAGTGATGATGAATAAACGTGTTACTCCAATAGGTCCAGTTCAACCAACAAATAGTAAACCAGCAATTAGAACTCAAGGATTTGTTCCTCAAATTGTAACAAATAGTAATAATCAAATAATTGAAGGCGGCGATGTGAATATTTCTATCACACGCATCATAAATGTGTCCAATCATTTACCGGCATTGAAACCTAAATATGCACCAACAAATACACCGATAATAATTTCCACTGTTGCAACAAATAAAGCAATTCAAATTGATTCTAAAGTTCCTTTTCAAACTGTTGTTCAAATGTCAGCACCATGAATATTAGTACCAAAATAAGTGTGTAATTTTGGTATTGAGTTAATTAATTCAGATAGTTTTTGGTCAGTAAGAACACTTGCTAGACTTCGATCTTGAGGCAATGATTTTTCTATATCTCTAATTTTTGCCCATAATTGAGCGCCTTCATAATAGTTGTAAGGGTCATAAGTAAGTGTTGATGGACTTGTTTTAGTGAAATTTACATAGTTTCTAAAATAAGGGCTGTATAAATCATTGTTTTTTCAAGTTTCGAGGTTGTTTATAATAGTTTGATCACTCGTTTCCTTTATACGACTGAACATTGGAGGTAATGATTCAATATTTCTAATTTTATCTTCAGAAGATCAACCAGCATCAATTCTCTGAACGCCTGGATAATCCGAAGTTACTGAAACAATTATTGAAATTAAAATAATTGCGACAAAGACTATAAAAGCAATTAATACGGCCGGGTTTGTAAAAAATCTTTTTAGTATTTCAACTAGTAAAATTTTAGGTTTACCAGCAATGTTATTACTGATTTTATCATCTTTAGAAATTTTAATTTTTTCTTGGAGTTCAGCACTAATTCCGTATTTTTTATTAAATTCAGTTGCGGATAAACTCATATTACTCACCTCCTTCCTTATTGATTGCAGCATTATTTTGCTTATTAAGCATCGTTTGATACTCTAATTTACGTTTCTTAGCAGCAGAAATAATATTGAATAAATTAATACCGCTACTTGCTTCATATTTAATTCTTGGGTCGATAAGTGGGTAAGAAATATCGACAATAACTTGTGTGAATAACCCTAATGTGGTGAAAAAGAAAATATTAAACATTACAATGTTAATTTCTCCCGCCGGGAATGAGTTTGCAATAATAGTTGCAGAACCTGGTATAAATCAGAATTTTTCAACAACAATAGATCCGGATAACAAAATTAAGTATGAAGGGATGATGATTGTTGCTAAAGGAATTGAGATATTTCTTAAAACATATTTTCTAAAAATAGCTCCGCCACTTAATCCTTTAGTTTTGGCGA
The DNA here is from genome assembly GCF_024742155.1 of Mycoplasma zalophidermidis. Classification (NCBI taxonomy): domain Bacteria; kingdom Bacillati; phylum Mycoplasmatota; class Mollicutes; order Mycoplasmatales; family Mycoplasmataceae; genus Mycoplasma; species Mycoplasma zalophidermidis. Next base: position 29,905 of record NZ_JANSFS010000006.1, read on the forward strand.
TTAATACATAATTAGAAGTCAATACCGTGACAACTTGATTACGTGAGTATAATGTGTAGCCAGCTAATGAACCAAGACTAACTACTGTTATGGCTGGAATTACTGATTTAATAGTCGCAGACCAGCCATCACCGATTTCAAATGGTGAAATGAATCTAATATCAAATCCAAGTTTTTGGAAAACGTTTAAAAACATAGGGGCTAAAATAAAACTTGGTACGGCAATAAACACGAATACAAAAGCGTTTATTAAGTTATCGATTCATGTACCACGTTTATATCCTGCTAAAACACCAATTAAAATTCCTAATGATGCCGAGATTATAAACGAAGGTAATGAAATTAAAATTGATCAACCTAATGGTCCAAAGAACAACTCTGGAATATTATTATAACCTTGCTGAGGTATATAAATTTCACCAAAATCACCCGAGAAAAATTTACTGAAATATGTTGCTATTTTAGTAAAAACAGGGATAGCTTTAAAAGCTTGAGATTTTGCTTCATATTGTTGTCTAAGCAAGTTATCTGTTTCATTAATTAATTTGATTTCATAAGGGTTTTTAATGAAAATTACAATTAGTGTGTATGAGAAAATTAGAATAATAAACAATGTAAGAATGGCAAGTGCCATTCTTTTAAATATATATTTAAACATTGTTTTTATTATTTGTTATTTTTTGTTTTCTCAACAACCACTTTTGTATCCATTGCTCATTGTGCTTCAGCGGCAGTAAATGGAATAATGTAATTTTTATTTGATAGCGAAGGAACAAAACCTGCAATAGAGGTGAATCTACTTTCAACTGGAACACCTAGATATACAGTAAATTCATTTAATAATTTAATGTTTTGTTCATTGGTTAAAGTTTTTACGTATTTGTTAAAGAATTTGGCTGTAATAGCCCCTCTTTCAGTGAAGACTTGTTTGTCATTAACAATCTTTAATTTTCCGTTTTCAATTGAACATTGTGTCCATTCGTCACGTAATGTAGTTAACTCCTCAGTTGATAATTTGGCAAGGTCTTCAACGTTGAATCTCACCTTGATTCTATTAGCTGATTGTTCTTCTTTAATAAATTTAACTAGAGCTTCTGACATTTTAACTAATTCTGGTAATGCTTTTTGTAAATTTGATTTAGTTTCTTTTGCTTTGACTTCAGTTGGTTGTAAACCCAAAATCATTAATGCAATATCAGCATTTGATACATTAACCATTCCATCAAATCCTGAACCAATTGAGTTAGTGTCATATCCTCAACCACCTATTGTATAAGGACTTCAGCCATGAATGTGATGACCTCAGAATTGAGTTAATTCATTTCCAGAATTAAATTTAACTGATTTAAAGTCCAAACGAGGGTCAAGATCATTGATTATTTGAGGCATTAATTTGTAAACCTGTTCAAATAAAACCGGGTTAAAATTAACTCATCTAAAGGCTTGTGTTCATGAAACTTTTTCATTTTGCTTGATTCCAGCCTCATCAAGCAATTTCTTCATTTCCTTCTTAACTTCTACAAAGTTTGGCGATTTAAAGGCTTCTAGTTCAGATTTAGCATCATTTTGTGCAGCGAAGAATTCTTGATATTCAACTGGTTTGCTTAATTTGTAATCAGTACCAATGAATGATAATTTATTAATATCTTTGTAACGAACACGTAGATAATTTTCTTGTTCGTGCCCATCAACATCATTACCGCCTATTTTTGCATCTAGTGCAAAAGCAGAAATATTCATTTTTTGTTTATGTGCACTTACTTTTTGAGCAATGCCTTCAAAATTAAATGCTGAAGTAATTAAACTTCTAAAGATTAAACCACGACCGGCAAATAAATTCATTAGTTTTTCTTCGCCTTTCACAGTACCTTTAATTAATTCTTTTCTATCTACACCATATAAAAGTTTAGAAAATGCGTCGTTAAATGTGACATTTTTTAGATATTCGTTTAAATCATCTTCATTATTTACATCAAAAGGAGCTGGTTTACCATCACTACCTTTACGTGTAGGACTTGTTTTAGGTACTGAAATATGTGGTAACATATTTCAGAATTGTTCGGCACCAATTTTACTTTTATTTAAAGTTTGATAATATTTAACTCCATATTTTTCAGGGTGTTTAGCAACATCTGTTGTATTGTTTGTTGGAATTAATGAATAAGGCAAACTAGTTAGACGACCTTTTTTAAAGTCATTTCATAATGCTTGTTTGAATTGTTCAGAATCACCGCTACCTTGATATCTTTGAATAATAGTTCTAACAGATGAATCACTATTTACTCAATCTTGATCTGCGTATTTAGTATTCATTACATATTTTTCTTCAGATGTTGATTTTGAATAACCTTCATAAATGTATGGGCCTGCATATAATGTGTATTCAGGGTCTATTCCATATCAATAAACACCAGCGATTGCTAATTTATTATCTTTTGGAAGCGATTTAACTAATTCAGACTCAAATTTAGCTTCAGTTGATTTTGATGTGATGTTTGGTAAGTTACCAGATTTGTTAACTTCGTCAATATATTCACTAGGAGCTGCATTAAATTCTTGTGAAGAAGCTAGGTTATCAATTAAATCAGCAAATTCAGCAGTTCCTTCAGTTGATTTTTTGTTAAATGTAACTTTATCATCTTCAAGGAATTTACTCTCGTCAAGAAAATCTTTTGATTCAATACCAAATAGTTCGTATAAATATTCGTTTGGATAACGGACTTTATTTGTAAAAAAACTTGAGTTAGGTACTAAAATTTTGTTCGTTGCAGCGTCTAATTTAGTAATTTTTTCTTTATCAACATTGTCTTCAGCAGCAAATTTCACTCTTTCACTTACACCTAATGAATAGGTTCTTAAGTACGAAACGTAAAAGTCTTTTGCAACAACTTCGTATTTAGTTTCTTCACCTTTTTTATCAACTCATTTAACACCTTTTTTAACTTCAATTTGAACTTTTTTGGCAGTTTTTAAAGCTTTGAAAAATTCTTTTGAGTTAATTGACTTAGGGTTTTTTGAATATCCTTGATAGATTGCATAGTTGTATGTTTTGCCGTTTTCTGGTTCGATATTAACATCGAAATCATCTTTGTCAAATTCTTGTTTGGTACCATTATTATCAGTAACAATAAATTTACCTGCAAGTTCTAATTTGTAACCTCATACAGAAGGGGCGACAATTTCATACTTATCATTACCCAAATTATTAATAACTGCATCATTTTTTGTTGTTTTTCTAATTAATAATGCTGCTAAGTTTTCTTCGTTACGATTTGATCAACCACCATATGAGTTAGATCTATCAGTGTGGTAAGCCGATTCAGAATAAACACTATTAATTGCTGTTCTAGTTGCTCTCGCCTTGACATATTGATTATCTGTCTGTGAACATGACGCAGCTATTGTCACTAATGGTAGTGACGATGATAACGTCAGGGGTGCGAGAAGTAATTTTGTTTTTAATTTCATATTTTTTTCCTTTCGCGAAAACATTTAATTGTTTTTTCATGCTTAGTATTCGTTATGTTTTTTTGACTTGCCGTCTGAAAATAAAAATTTTGTAAGACTCTAGCCCTAGTCTTACAAAATAATAAAATGTATTTATTAAGATGTAGACTATAGCTCCAATGGAATTTTCCAAAGAACAACAAACTGTTATGCATTGTTGCCATTGATTTCTGTGCCCAGATAATCAATTCGGCTTCCTTACCCTTTTAATAGTTTCATTGCACGCCTGCTCAACTATTTACTAATGTAGGAAGCTCCTCTATAGTTTTTCAAAAAAGCAGGTGTTTTTACCTGCTTTTACATAAATTTTTATCTTAAATTCATTTCACAGGTATTAATTCAAAATCGAAATAGCTCAAAATGCCATTCCATTAATATTTTTAATACGTGAAAATAAATTTGTTTTTAACATAACGCAATAATTATAAACACTAAAAGATAAAGACGAAAAAATTTTTTTTACTTTTTTATCTGAAATCAGCTCCAAAACTGTCAAAAAAGTAGAAATTTCCACATTTTATGGAACAAGTTTGTATTCAAAATAAAGAATATATAATATTATAGAAACTGAAAGGTAACAAAATATGAAGTGAAAACCGATAAACGATACATCCACAATTGAAATAGTTAAATCTAGTAATGACCAAAATCTGGAAGGAAAAATTGTAAGAGATCCTAAAAATCAAATCTCTCCTAGACCATTTAGAGTCATAAGAACAGAAAAAAACATCAAAACAATCAACATGACAATTTGTTTTACAATCATGACGGCCGCAATTATATTTTTTGTGTTAGCTTATTTAAAAGTAGGACCTTTTGTCGAAAGCTACTGGGGTTATCTAATCGCCTTTGGAATTACAGCTGGAATATTTTTAGCACTCGGTATTAAAAATATGATTGAAAATATTCAATGGTCTAACACTGTTAAGCGTTATCGTGAGGCATTAGAATTGGGTGACAAAACAAGCTCAAATACTTTCCATTTAGCCTACCGTAGAATAGTGCTCAAAGGTGTAGACTTAACATGATGTTTGATATTTGTGCTTACTTACTTAGGTTTAGTTACAGCTATTGTGTACGGAATTTATTCAAAAGGTATAACAGAAATTAATTACGAACCAACTTTCAAACTAAAGCTTAATTGAAAAGAAATTCTTGATAACGGGTTTGGAAATACACCTCTATTTTGCCTAATAAGCACAATTGTAATGGCACTATTAATTGGCTTCTATGTCACAATGAAATTGATCGATAAAAAACGACTAGCGGATTTGGGTGATTTTTTAGGAGAAAGAAGTGTCGATATTCACGAACAAATAGAAAATTCTCGTCGTGATCGTAACAAGTTATGAATGAGAGCTTATTTGGTAATTGTGTTTTTAACAATATTACTACCGTTGGCTTTATTAACTGTGGCAATTTGAAGAATGATAGTTAAACGCAAGAAACAACTTTAATTCCAACCGACAATAATGTCGGTTTTTTATTGACAAAAAACAATAAAAATTGCAACATCTTAGTTGCAATTTGGTCACAATTGATATGGTACCCAAGACAGGACTTGAACCTGCACGGATTTCTCCAGTAGATTTTGAGTCTACGGTGTCTACCATTCCACCACTTGGGCATAATTTCGTAATTATTATAATTAATTTTTTTATAATAATAACAAAATATATAAATTTCTTGATGCTGATCAATTAACTTGTATTTCTAATAGGAGGCGACAATGGCAATAGGTATCGTGGCAGAATATAATCCTTTTCACAATGGACATATTAGACAAATTAATTGAATAAAACAGAATTTTCCAAACGAAAAAATAATTGTTATTATGAGTGATAAATTTTCACAACGAGGTGAATATACAATCACGAGTTTTAATAATAGGAAAAAAATTGCTAAAAAATACGGTATTAATAAAGTTCTCAAATTAACTTTTAAAGAAACAGTTCAAGCAGCACACATCTTTGCCCATAACGCAATCGAAAAACTGTATAGAGCGGGAGTCAATAAAATTGTCTTCGGTTCAGAAACAAACAATCCAGATCGCATGATAAGAGTAGCTAAATTTTTGAAAAATAACATCGATGAATTTAATCATGTTATTAGACACTATATCAAGAAAGAAAAACTTGCTTATCCAAAAGCTTTTGCTTCTGCTTTAATAGAATTAACTGGCGAAAATTTTGATATGCCAAATGATATTCTAGGTTTTGAATATGTTAAATCAATAGTAAATAATAATTACAATATTGAAATTTTTACAATCGAACGAAATATTCCTTTTCATTCGCAACTAACAAATCAAAACTTTGCTTCAGCCTCACTTTTACGAACTAAATTAAAAAATAACGAAGATATTTCTAACTACTCACCGATGAAAATATCTCATCCGCGTTTTATAGAAAAAGACTATAAAAAATTCATTAATATTTTAACTAAAACCCCTATAAATAAATTGAGAAAAATTAAATTAATTAGCGAAGGTATTGAGAATTTATTACTGAAGAATTCTCACTTGAAAACCTATGATGAATTTGTCGATGCATGCGTTTCAAAACGTTACACTTCAAGTAGAATCAAAAGAATAATCGCCTGAATATTATGTAAAAAATGAAAATAAAGTTAAAATTAAAGACATTAGGAGGAACATTATGGAAATCTTATTACACGATGAAACAAATACTAAAAAAGCTATTGCTCGTTTAGAAAGAGAACTGGATGATATTTGAGAACAAGGCGAAAATGGCGCCGATGTAATCATGAACCTAGATGATCAAAACATGTGAAATGCTGTCATTAAATATCTAGATGAACATAAAGAAGAATTTAGTTATCAAGTAAACGAACAAAAAGCAATTATTAATGTAGAATTTGTTCTTTAAAAAGATTAAATTAATAATTTGAATGGCCTTTGTGCCATTTTATTTCACTTTTTATGATGCAAATAAACAAAACAAAGAGAAAATAAAGAACAAATTTAATTTAATTATTAATTAATAAGTTTATGGTAAAATGAATAAGCAATATTTAATTGCAGAAAGTAGATTACATCTCACCTGATGGCCATAGCCTTGGGTTTCTAGCTACAATTAAAATCTTTTTTAAGATGTAGTTTAGAAAGTGGAGATACCACTTTTATTTTAATTTTAATTATCTATTATAAAGGAGTTATTATTCAACCAACAAATACTAGAAACAAAAAACCTGCAGCAGAACACATGATAAATTCAAACATCCCTTTTTCAAAAGTCTTTTTAATCGGACCCGAAGGGGATAAAATAGGGGTCAAGCCTACACGAGAAGCTATTGAAATTGCTCGTGAATACGGAATGGACTTAGTGCTAATAAGTGTTGAGCCAAAACCTATTGCTAGAATATTGGATTACGGAAAATTCAAGTATGAAAGAAAGAAAAAGCAAAAAGCTGCTAAGGAAAAACAAACAATTATTCAAAATCGTCAAATCAGATTAACAGTTATGATAGGGGACCATGATTTACAAGTGAAAGCTCGTAAAGCGAGAGAATTCTTGCTAGATGGTGACCGTCTAAAGGTTAGTTTAAAATATCGTGGACGTGAAATGGCTCGTCCAGAATTAGGTTATGACACAATGAATAGATTCTTCCAATTATTGGAGGACATTGCTGAAATTACCAAAGAGGCGACGTTAGTGAATAATAGATTTCTTGATCTATACCTACAACCAAATAAAGTTAAGGTTGCTAAATATAAGAAAGAGAATAATATAGTAGATAAGAACACTACACAAGATCAAAATGATGATTCTGACGACGAAGAATTCGACGATGAAAAATAATTTTGATTAATTTAAGGAGTAATTATGCCTAAAATGAAGACAAAAAGTGCTCTTAAAAAACGTATCAAAATTACAGGTACAGGAAAAGTTTTAAGAGAACAAGCTTACCGTTCACACCTAGCCCAAAATAAAACTACAAAACAAAAACGTCAAGCACGTAAATCTGTTCAAATGCACGCATCTGACATCAAAAGATTCAAAGGGTTATTTTAATTAACCTTACATTCAATAATATAGAAAGAGGAAACTATGAGAGTTAAAGGCGGAACAGTTACTAGAGCTAGAAGAAAAAAATGACTAAAACTAGCCAAAGGATATTTTGGACACAAATCAATAGGTTATAAAGTTGCTAAACAAGCAGTTGTTAAATCATGAACATACGCATTTAGAGACCGTAAACAAGTTAAACGTAACTTTAGAAAATTATGAATAGCGCGTATCAATGCTGCTACTAGAGCAGAAGGAGTTACATATTCACAATTCATTAACGGACTTAAAAAAGCAAATATTACAATTAACAGAAAAATGCTTTCAGAATTAGCTATCAACGAACCTAAAGTATTTTCAAACCTAGTTGAAATTTCAAGAAACGGTAAATAATTATTTAACTCAGCAATGCTGAGTTTTTTTATATAATCGTTGAAAAAAAATCGTAAAAATTATAAAAATTTCCACATTTTTATCTTTTCTTAAACTTTATAATAAATATATTAATTAAAATTTTAAGAATAATAATACACAAAAATTAACTTTTTGGTAAAACTGGAAATTTTACCATATTCAAATGTGGTAAAGTTTCTGGAATAAGAATATTATTATACATAAATATATAATATAGATAGATAAACATAAAAAGTTTATTCAAGCGGTTTAACAATAAACTCGCTTCGCATATTTAGGAGGCAAAAAATATGAAAAATAAATTACTTTTAGGACTAGGAGCTGTATCGGCGCTTGGTACACTTCCTATGGTTGCTGCTGCATGTAGCAACGATAAAGGTGGAGTAATTGATGGTGTTACTGTAAAACACCTAAATTTTACTCACCCTAAAAGACCAACAGTCCCAGTTACAAAAATTACTTTGAACAAGGAATTTGGTATCACCGAAGGGCAAAAAATGAAAAGCATCGTGATGATTAACGATGGTGGAGACATCAACGATAAATCATTCAACCAATCAGCATGAGAAGGTTTATTAACTTTTGCTGATAAACAAAATGGTGTAAGTTCAAACGAATATACTGTTCTTGAAGTTAAAGAAGGAAAATATGAACAAGCATATAGAGAAGCTTTAGATAGTAAGTACCAAGTATGATTACTACCCGGGTTCCTACATCAACAAAATGTTTCAGCTTTCTTACAAAAACCTGAAAACGCCAAAAAATTTAAAGAATTGGGAATTGTTTTAATTGGTGCAGACTATACATCATTAGATAATGTTAAAGACTTAGAAGGACACGCAATATTCCAAGATTTCAAAACTAAAGAAGCTGCTTTCGTTGCGGGATATGCCGCTGCTAAATTCTTATCTACAGAAAAAGAATATAAAGATAGATCGTTTGCTACTTTAGGTGGTGGTGCCTTCCCTGGAGTTACTGACTTTAACGAAGGATTTATGAAGGGTATCTTATACTGAAACGACAAGCAAGAAAATGATTCAACCAAAATACATACCACTACAAAAGCTGTTGATTTAGGTTCAGGTTTCGACCAAGATCAAACAAACACCGCTTCTGTTGATGCTATGCTATCAACCGACCCTAAAATGGTTATGGCTGTAGCTGGTCAAACTACATTCCAAGTAACAAAACATGAAAAATTTAATGGTAAAGGAAAATACATTGTTGGTGTTGATGTTGACCAAGCATTAACCGCTTCAAGCGAACAACAAACATACTTTACTTCAATTGTTAAAAATATTGGACAATCTACATATGACGCGGTTTCAGCACTTGCGTTAGGCAAAAATGTTGAAGGACTTGAAATTGATAAAAAAGATTCAATCATGAGCCATGGTTATGACAAAGGTTGAGTAGGAGTTTCAAAAACTCACATTGAAGGTGACAAACAAATTCTTGCCCAACAAGCTCTAGATGAAGCCGAAAACTTATTCAAATCTTTAGATCAAGAAACATTAAATTGATTACATTCTTCAAAAGCTACTAAAGATGGTGTAGAAATTGAAAACATTCAACAACGCATGAATGATCTTAATGCCGCTTTAATAATTAAAAATAAATAATGAATGCTGTTGAATTCATTAACGTAACTAAAAAATTCCCCGGAATTACCGCTAATGACAGTGTTTCTTTTGCAGTTAAAAAAGGAACAATTCACGCATTAATTGGTGAAAACGGAGCTGGTAAAAGTACTTTGATGTCAATCTTGTTTGGTCTTTACGAACAAACAAGCGGAGAAATCCTTATAAACGGCAACAAAGTGCTTTTTTCTGGACCAAACGATGCGAACGAAATGGGTATCGGAATGGTTCACCAACACTTCAAATTAGTTGACGTATATACAAACCTAGATAACATAATCCTTGGTGAGGAGTGAACAAAAAATGCTGGTGTCTTAAATAGAGACATCGCTATTAAAAAAATAAAAGCACTCCAAAATACATACAAATTGCACTTTGATTTATTCCAAAAATCTGGAGATGCAACTGTTTCAACTCAACAAAAAGTTGAAATCATGAAAATGCTTTATCGCGGAAATGACATTTTGGTTTTCGACGAACCAACGGCCGTTTTAACCGATGAAGAAATTCAAGGGTTATTGCACTCATTTGAAATATTTAAAAAAGCAGGCAAAACAATAATTTTTATTTCTCACAAATTAAAAGAAATCGAACAAGTCGCCGACACTGCAACTGTTTTACGTTTGGGAAAAGTTGCCGGAAACTTTGTCTTAAAAGATACAACCATGGATCAAATTATTAGAGCAATGGTTGGTAGCGATGTTGTTGAAGTTAAAAATGACATACCATGTGAGAAAAAAGAAGTTGTGTTTTCTTTAAAAAACATAACAACAACCAAGTTAAATAAAAACTTAAAAAACATTTCTTTCGATGTTCACGCCGGTGAAATCTTCGCAATAGCAGGGGTTGCTGGAAATGGACAAGAAGAATTGGAATACATCTGTGGTGGTGTTGAACTACCACATAAAGGTTCCGTTCACTTAAAAGTATTTAACAACACTACAAACGAATATGAATTTAAAGATATTACAAAAAGTGGTGCGTGAGATAGAAGCAAACAGCATGTTGCCTACATCCCAGCCGATAGACACCACCACGGTGTAATTCTTGATTTCACAATTCAAGAAAACTCGGTAATTAGAAGACTTTGAGACAAAGAATTCGTAAAAGGCGGAGTATTCAAAACTAAAACTATCAAAGAATTTACTAATGAAATTATTGAAAAATACGATGTTAGAAGTTCACAAGGCGCTAAAAGTATCGCACGTTCACTTTCTGGTGGTAACCAACAAAAATTCATCGTTGGACGTGAAATGATGTTTGAACATGATTTCATCATTATTGTGCAACCTACACGTGGTATGGATATTGGTGCAATTACTAATATTCATACTCAAATCTTGAATGAAAAAGCAAAAGGTAAAGCAATTTTGCTGATTTCATATGAATTAGACGAAGTATTGGCACTAGCAGATACAATTGCTGTTATTAATGAAGGTAAAATTCTTTCAATTAACGATGCTAAATCTTCATCTCGTGAAGAAATTGGTAAATACATGTCATCAAGTACACAAAACGAACAAGATTCATGATTTAATCCAAATGATATCGAAGATTCTAAAGATAGTTACATTACATATCTAAATAAAAAATATGCTAAATTAATTGAAAAAGCGTTATTAGACAAAACTTCAATTAAATCAAGTTTATACATTGCTCAACACTCTAAAGTTGTTGATAAATCAACATTGGTCGAACTTAAAAATAACTATAAATTAGCTTCGGAAAATCACAAAGCTATCATCAAACAAAGAAAACATGAATTGAGTGAAGCTAAATCTTCATTTGAACAAATTTATAAAGACTTTAAAAATAGAAAGGAGGGAGCAGTAAATGATAAAACGCAAAAACGTTATGATTGAAGCATTCAGCAAGATTAGTGAAAAAATGAGTTCATTTGTCAAAATGGACAAAACAAAATCAACTGGTCGCAAGGTTGCTTCTTCTCTTTGAGCTTTGTTTTTTGGGATAGTGCTTTCATTAGTTTATATCTTTCTAAAAACATCATTGCTTGAACACAGAATTATTAACCCATTCGCAATCTTTACTAATGTTGTTGATAGTTTAAAATCACCAAGTAACAAAGAAGTTATTTTAAACTACTTATTGATTTTCGGCTTCTCCTCATTAGCTTGTGCAATCAGCTTTAAGGCCGGACTATTCAACATTGGTATTCCAGGTCAAATGATGATTACCGGTGCAACCTCATTTGGTATTTTTATCAAACTAGGTTACACATCATATACCTCTATTCCAGTATGATTACTATTATTAGCTCTAGTCTTTTCTATGATTTTTGCTTTTATAGCAGGTCTAATAGCAGGAGTTTTGAAAGCATATTTAAATGTGCATGAAGTTATTTCAACTATTATGATCAACTGAATTATTGTTGGTATTGCAATGGTTTGTTTCCAACAAAAATCTGCAAATGTTATTTGACCAGAATTCAGTTTAAACCAAATATCATATTACTTTAATGATGTTAACACAGGTACTAACCCAGGTATAGTTGGTATCAGTCAAGAAGTTAAAAAAGCATTTTCGATTGCTGGTCTAGTAATCTTATTAGTGTTAGTAATTGCTGTTGCCTTTGTCTTCAGTTTTACAAGCTTAGGTTACAAAATTAGAATGCAGGGTATGTCTAAATCAAATGGTAAATACATGGGGGTTAATGATAAAAAATTAACAATGTTAGTTTTAGCTTTCTCAGCCATGATTGCCGGAGTCGCAGGATTCTTTAACTATGTTTTGGGTTTATCAGCAAGATTTGACTCAGTTACCCAACCTCTTAACTTAGGTTTTGAATGTATCGCAATTAGTTTATTAGCTTTAAACTCTCCAATTGGTATCATCTTTACATCATTATTCTATACAGCACTATATACAGCGAACTACAAATTGCAAAAAGCTCCTCTATACCTAAAACCAGACGATGTTCAAGTTATTACATCAATGATTCTATACTTAGCAGCTACTGCAATAATGTTTACCCAATTCAAACCAATTGTGTACTTTAGGGGAAAATTCGCATTGTTGAGCGACCCTAGATATAAAGCTTATTCTAAATTGAAACGTTATAATATAGCTATTGCTAAATTAAATGCAAGAAATAAAACTCAAAATCACAACGCAAGATACACAGTATCAACCAAAAACGCTGACAAAACAATTGCTAAATTGAATTTAATTAATCAAAAATATCTTGAAGATATTGCGAAATTAGAATCAAAAATTGTAATTGCCAAATTTGAACTTCAACAAGCTCAAAAACTTAATGATTTAATTAATCAAAAACATGCAGAAAAAATGGCAAATTACAGTCAATTGAATTCAGCAATCCTTGACGCTCAAAATGTCTACTATAATAAACTAGAAGATTTAAATAATCCAGAACTAAATTACTCTAAAGATGAAATTAAATTACAAGCGTCAGCAGTAAAAGTTGCTTTAAAAGAACAAATCAAATCTCTTAAAGCTCAATATGTATCACCAAATTACAATAGCGAACTTAAACAACTACGTAACGAAAATAAAGCCTTAGTTGCAGAATTTACAAAAAATGAAAATGAAGCATTAAATCAACGTTTATCTACAATTAAAGCTGATGAAATTAATTGAGAAATTAATGAAGTTTCAAATAAAAATAAAGTTTCATTATTAAATCGCGAATTCGTGAAATTACAAGATAAATATCTTGCTGACGCAATGAACTATAAAAATACCGATGAGCAAACTTTGGTTCATTTTGAACAAATTAACTTGAAAAAATATGAATTAATTAATCAAATGAAAGAATTAGGTAAAACAGGTAAATTTGCTATTAGTCAACAAAGAACTGCTGATTTAAAATCTATTTACGCCGAATATGCTCCAATTTTTGCCGACATTATTGATCAAAGATTACGCATGGCACTGGAAACACTAAAGAAAAAGGAGGTACAAGATGGCCTTAACACTTAATGTTTATTCATCACTAATTCTATTCTTTTGTATCTTTACTCTTGGCGGAATCAGCGGTCTATTCTGTGAAAAAGTAGGTATTGTTAACATTGGTATTAACGGGATGATGGTTATTGGGGCCGCTAGCTATTTAGCATTCAGTGATACACTGGCCACAGCACTAGTTAAACACCCAAATATTGCAAATAGTGGTTGATGACAAATCTTAGGAACAATTTTTGCTGCATTATTCGCATCATTATTCTCTCTACTTCACGGATTTGCAACAATTAAACTAAAAAGCGAACACACAATTTCAGGTTTTGCAATTAACTTACTAGCTTTTGGTATTTCAATCATCTTGCTAGAAATTCACGGACACGGAAATAAAAAACCTATTTTAAACATTGCTGAACTACAATACTCAGTTGAATTGGTTAAAAACAGTACTTTAAGTTTAGAAATTATTTCTTGAAAACTTGTAATTACAGTAATTATTATTGCGGTTGCAGCCTTTGCTTTATACAAAACCAAATGAGGTTTAAGATTTAGAAGTATTGGTGAAAATCCACAAGCAGCCGATGTTGCTGGTATTAATGTTTACAAATATAAATGACAAGGTGTTGCAATCTCTGGCGCTATAGCCGGTGTTGCGGGTGCAATCTTCTCACAAGCTTACGGAATCTCATTCAATGGTGATGTTAGAGGGTATGGTTATCTAGCCTTAGCGATTATGATTATGGGTCAATGGAACATTTTCTTAGTATGTATAATTGCCTTCGTCTTCTCATTCTTATATGGACTTTCAAATGCTTCAGGAGCCTTTATTCCTAGTCTAAAACCTTACGCATCATTATTACAAATTACACCATACTTACTATCATTATTAGTAATCATGGTTACAGCCAGAAAATCACACGCACCTGCTGCTTCAGGATTACCTTACGACAAGTCGGTGCGTTAAGGAGCTAAAATGAAATTTAAAAAACTATTATCATTAAGCGCAATCTCATTAACTACCTTAACACCTCTGGCTACGCTTTCATGTAATCTATACGAAGATATTGATGGTGATACTTATATTCAACTAAGAAACTCTGAACAAAAAGTATTAATTATTGATGATAAAATCACTAAAATTAGAAATTCAGCACTAATTTTCAAACACAAATTGGAAGAATTTAAATCTAATAATATAACTGATTTACCCAAAAATTTATTCCATTTCAATGACATCGCATTGAAAAACCTTAAAGCAGTTACTGTGAACTCAACAACCTCAATTGATGACAATACTTTTGCCAACTTGACGGGACTAGTAACTGTTAACGCACCAAAAGTAACCAAAATTGGTGAAGGTGCTTTCAAAAATGCTCAGAAATTAAATACTCTTAATTTAGGCGTATTAACAGCTATTAGCAAGGAATCATTTGCTGACACTGAGAATTTAAAAACATTACCTCAATTTGCTAATTCAATTACAACCTTGCCACAGTCTGTATTTGTTGGTAGCGGTATTGAATCATTCAACAATGACAACATCACCAAAGTTGAAAAATCAGCATTTTATAACTCAAGTATCAAAACCTTAACACTTAAAAATGTTCAAGAAATCGGCGAAAACGCCTTAGCAGCACCAAACTTAGAAAAAATTGAAATTTCACCAAACGCTAAACTACACCCACTAGCTTTTGGTTCAAAACTAAAATCAATGCCAAGCAAAATGTTTGATGCTAACGGTTTCTTAATTTATAACGAAACCTTATATGGTTTTGATTTGGCTAAATACAAAACAGCAAATCCTCATGCTACTGAAATTGTTTTACCAGACAATGTTAAAACAATTTCAGGTAAAGTTTTCGAAAAGAAAAACACTGGCGATTTCAAAACAATTAAAGCTAACCATGTTACAACAGTTTCAACAAATGCGTTTAGCTCAAATTCAACTATTGAATCAATAATATTACCAGAAGCTATCAAAGTTGAAACTGATGCTTTTGCTAAAATCAACAAACTTAAAACTCTAACATTAAATGCTAATTGTGAATTTGATATTACACCTTTTGGTAAAACATCATTACCACAAGGATTATTCAATCAACAAGGACTATTGATTGTTAACTCAACTTTATTCAGTGTTAAGTTAGACGAAGCTGCTTTAACAACCGATACATTAACATTGCCAGAATCAATCACAAAAATTCATTCATATGCTTTTGGAGATAAAATTAAAAAGATTACTACCTTATCAGCTAACTCAGTTACTTATGTTGCTGCCAAAGCTTTCAGCGGTAATAAATCAATCACTAAAGTAACTTTTGCTCCAAACGCGCAAATTGATGAACATGCTTACGATTCTTCCGCATTAGCCAATAAAAACAAAAAGAAATAATCTCGCATAGCGAGATTATTTCTTTCATCGCCGCTACTGAAGTGAATATTTTGGTAAAATTACTTATATTAACTAGGAGGTCAAAATGACTAAAATTTTCGCTTACGATCTTGACGGCACATTATTTACCAATGCTAACTTAATGCACCCACAAACTCCACAAGCATTAGCACAGGTACAAAAATCAGGGCACTACAATGTAATCTCAACTGGTCGTTCACTAGGCAATGTATTAAATGCCTTAGGAGAAAACATAACATTATTCAAACACATAATTGCTTCTAATGGTGCGGTGGTTTATACGCCGGAAACAAAGGAAATTAAAATCCTAGGCAAAGTAGAAATTGATGCTTTTGATTCACTTTACCAAACAGCATTAAATAGCGACTACATAATGCGGGTTGATACAGTTCACGAATCAGTTAGTTTTTTAACTCCAGGCCAAACACCAACATGATTAAAAGAACAAAATATTATGGACATCACAAAATTTAACTTTCTTGAACCCGATGTTTTTTCTACCTACGCACACAATCATAAAGACAATATCGTACAACTCGCTTTGCGTGGTTCTACAGATAACATATTAAACGAGTACACTCATTTTTCAAAGGTTTTAGGAAATAAATACGAAGTAAAATATACTAACAAGGTATATTTAGATATTAATGCCAAAAACGTTAATAAATGAACCGGCCTAAGTTATGTTTGCTCATTAGCTAATGTTAAAAGTGAAAACGTAATTGCTTTTGGAGATTCAGGTAATGATGTTGAAATGCTTAGTCATCCTGGCATCGGCATTGCTATGGGCAATGCAACTCAAGAAGCAAAAGACGCAGCGGACTTAATTATTGGCGAAAACACAACTAATGCCATTGCTATAACTCTAGACAAAATGATTCAATAATTTATATAAAAAACACCAAGAATATTCTTGGTGTTTTTTAATTAATTTTTGACTGTGTTTAACGCAGCCTGTGCTCTTTGAACAATTGTTTTTAGTGTATTAATTAGACTGAAAATATCTAATTTATCATTTCCTTCACTAACATATGGTGCAAATTCATCAAATAACAAGTCCTCAATAGTAGAATTAGCGCTTTGGTAATTAGCATGCTTAGAATAATTTTCGACTTCGTCGTATATATTCTTCATTTTGGTACCAACACTATTTAAGTCATTGTTGATATATCCATCTTTCTTATCAAATCATTCATTTGCTAAGTCGAATTTAATAAGTTTAATTATATTATTCATATTCGATTGTATTGGCTGATATCTAGTAATTAATAATTTACCAAGGTAATCAGAGGCTGAAGCAACTTTAGAAGTTATATCACTAATATTGTTATCAATTACAGTTGCTATATCCTCTCTATCCAACGGTTTTATACCATCTAGATATTCGTTTACTTTATTAAGTTTAGTAAATGATTTACTTAAATAATTTTCCTTCAAAGCTCTATCTACAAAGTCTCTTAGGCCGGTCATATTATGACCTTGAGGTGTGCCAATGTTCGCTAATCAATTAATTGAATAATTTGATTGTTTAGTGTTAATTAAACTATTTATTCTCGCATTAGTTTCGTCAATGTTTTTAGTAACAATTTCTGAGTATTTATTTTTCAATTCGTTCATTTTTTGCGTTAGTTGATCAATATTTTTTATATTTTCTCAATCAACATTTTTTAAATTTACAATATCTTCTTTATTGATGCCATTAAGTTTGAATAATTTTCCATCATTTTCTTTTTCAAGTTCATTGTTGAAAAAATCAACTGAATCTAAAACATAATTAATCTTGGATAATATTTCCTCGGTAGGTTTAATCTTATCACCAACATTTTTTTGAATAGATTTATGGATGTTATCAACCTCTTCTGAGTTAACTTTGTTAAATTCTAGTAATTCAGGTTTAATTTCATTAATTGCTTTTGATAAGTTATCAGCGTTAGCAAGCGCTGATTTGTTTCTATCGTAAATATCTTTAACAGGGTTGTAATAATTAGGTAATTTTGAATGTAAGTCATCTACTTGTTGACTAATTTTATTCAATTCTTCTTTATCTTTTTGGATTTGTTGCAGTTGATTTTGTTTATATTCTTTAAATAAATTAATCATATTGGACTTAATTTCAGCTATTTTTGTTTTGATGGTTTCCTCATCTCATGAATCATCAATTGTCTTTTTGGTTTCAACTTCAATTTTTCTTTGAATTTCAGCAATAGCTGGGTTATAACTTTCTTGAGCATTCTTAGCTTTTAAAACGTCACCAGACAAAGCAGTTAATTCAGCTATTTCCGCCGAATATTCCTGTTGTAATTTTTTCTTGATTTCAATTTTTTGAACTAAATTATCATAATCTTGTTTTGACGAATTGTTTAATTCACTTAATGCAGAATCGTTTTTATTTACAGCAAATGGAGCAACCTCTTTAGTTCTTGCAGTTAATTTTGCTAATGCATCATTAATTTCGTTCGCAAGCTCAGGATGAGATGTTTTCAACTTATTAAATTTATTTTCTCATTCTTTTAATTGAGTCTTGGTATTATCAAATTTAGTTTTGATAGTTTCAATATCTGTATTAATTTCAGATATTTTTTGAATAGCTTTACTCGTGTTTTCTAAATTATTGTCTTTAATATTATCAAATTCAGTAAGAGCAGGTTTAATTTCGCTCATTTCTTTAATTGCGTTTTTTAAATCGGCATATTTAGAATCGACTAATTTATTATTTAATGAGTCAAAACCATCTTTAAACTGTTTAGATTTTTCAGATTTAGTCTTAATTTCACCTATTGTCAATGAATATTTATCATACGCATTGTTAATTAATTCCGTTGGCGATTCAGGATTGTCTACAGCCTTATTTAAGGTATCTTGAGCTTTTGATTTAGCGTTATCCATAAACGATTTAATCGAACTGTAAATATCGGTATTTAATTGTTTGGTTAAATTGTCAAATTCAGTGTCTTTACCTTGTTTAATTGAAATTTTATTATAACGAACACTTTGTTCAGATTTTGCAGTTTCGAGAGCCTTTTCTAGAGTAGTAATATCTGCTAAAGATTGAGTAATTGATGGGTTTTTATTTAGACCAGACCTTGCATCTGTCTTAGTTTTTATATCCCTTAGTGTTTTGTTAATATCTTTGTATTCACCTGTTAATGTATTGGTTAAATATTCATCAACTTTTTTTGCTAATTCAAGATATTCGTTATGTTTTGCGATTTTAACAGCTTTTTTATCATTAATGAATTTATCTCTTGCATCTGCAATTGATTTTTGGGCACTTTCGTATAATTCACGTTGCTTTTCCTCACTAGAATTATCGACATTTTTTAAATTTTCAGCTAATTGAGCATCTATCTCTTTGATTTTGGTATCAAAGGATGATTTTAAATCTGAGCATCCTTGTTCATTTGTAGAGTTCGATTCAGATTCTGCACCATTTTTAGTTGTTTCATAATTGTTTTTAGCAAGTTCTTTAGCTGTTGAATTAGACAATTTAATTGCATCATCTAAAGCCGCAATTTGTGCAACAAAGTTTGTTGCTAAAGCTTTATCATCAGCATATCCGTTAACATCTTTTCCAACTGCGATATTAGCATTTGTTAATGTGTTTTGTAATTCTTTAAGAACATCTGGATAATTAGATAATTTATTTACTAAGTCATTTACTTCACTTGCTTTGGCTTCATATTCAGCTTTTTTATCTTCATCTATTTGTTTTTTGGCTGTTTTGAATTCTATTTTAGCATTATCTAGAGCAATTTTACCCTCTTCGTATGCTTTACGCTTGTCGTCCATGCCATCAATCGATACTTTCGCAACTTCATCACTGATTTTTGTAATTTCTCTTTGGTATGCATTTTTAGCGCTCTCGTAGACGTCAGGATTGTCAACTTTTGCTTTTTGTTTCGCTTCGTCATAAGCAGATTCATAGACATTTTTACTCTTGTCCATTGAAGTTTTTAAAGCAGAATTGTATGATTTTAGTAAAGCTTCTTGCGCAGCAGCAATAGTTTCATAATCATTTGCTTTATTTGTTCCGTTTTGATTATTGGCTTCTTTAGCAGCATTTAAGGCAGCAATTTCATCTTTGTATAATTCACTATTTTTATTAAGTTCAGTTAGTAATTTATCAACATCTACATCGATTGATTTGTAAACATTGACAGCTGCTTCTTGAATTTTGGTTTTTAAAGCTTCTGTTTGATCTATATAGTTTTGAGCGGTAATAGATTTATCATTTTGAGCTTTTGTAATAATATCTTGTGAAGTTTGTTTTTGTAAATTCAATGCGTCGCTTTGTTGTGCTTTTTGATACTTAGAATCTTTTGCTAATTTATCAAGTAAGGCAACCTGGTCATTGTAATTTTTAATTGCGTTATCAATGACATCTTTATCTCTTTTAATTCCTTTTAATAAATCTGATAATTTAACGTTTTTATCCGTCATTTCATCACGATCATCTTTAATAATATTGGGGGGGGCTATTTGTGGTAATTTTTGATTGATATTAGCAACAATTTCTCTATAAATCGGATCTTTTAATTGATCCCTGAAATCTGCAACTTGTTGGTGCAACGAATTATATTGAGTATCTAACAAATTAAATTCTTTCACGTAAACACCATAGTTGGTATTGAATTTTTCAAAAGCCCTACTTAATGAATTGATATCATCAACATATTTTAGTGATTGTTTAAGATTAACATCATTTTGACTATTTTTGATAAACTCGTTCAATTCATTTAGCGATTTTTTCATAACTTTATCTCTAAAATCGTTGTATTTTTCGCTGACAAGTGAATCATTAATTTTATTGATTAGTTGTTGAAGTTTTACTCTATTAATTTCGTCTGTTTGTTTATCAATTTGTGCGTTTTGACCTCTTAAATCCAGTAAACTTCTGGTCATTTTTTTATATGTATCCAATAATTCTTGTTGTTTTTGAGGCAATATACCTTTATTAATAGATTCTTGAGCAAGTTTATCCAATTCAACAAGTTTATCTTTAATTTCATGATGTTGTTTGTCGCCAACAATAGATTTATTAAAATCATATAATTCGTCTTTAACGCCTTTAATTTTATCGAGAATACCTTGTTTAAATTCTAGATAATTTTTCGCCGTTTTATTGTCAATATTATTTCTAATAATTTGATTTTCTGTTTGAGCATCAATGTGATTTAACGCCATTACTGGCGATGCATCTCTGATTTTGCGTGAATTGATTAGTGCCTCATCTAATTTAGCCATCTGATCTTTATATATTATTGGGTCAGCAATCATAATTTTTTTAATTTCTTCACCTTTTTTAATTGATTCAATTAATTTTTCAAGTGAAGCGCTAATCAATTGATCTTTATCTTCTTTATTAACTTTTGCATTTTCAAGAGCTTTATTTAATTGATTTATTTTTTTCTTTAGCATCATTAAACCAGAAAAAGTTGAGTTGTTTTTCAGCGATAATTCTAAAGAGTTGATAATTTCTTGATAATTATTAACATTATTGGATTTTTTCAGTTGTTCAATAAATTTTTTAATTCTGTTCATAACATCTGAATGAATTTTAGCAATCAATTCAGGGTTGGGGTTCATATCATTTAATGAAATTTTAAATTTACGATTGTATGAATCACTGATAAAATCAGGATTTTTATTAGTGAGTACCGCATCAAATACTAAATTATTATCATTGTCGAACGATATATTATTGTATTTTACGCTATATGAGTCGCCATTATTTGTATTTACAAGTAATTTTGGTTCGTTTTTTATCAATGAATCATATACATCTAATATACTTTTAGATTTATATTCTTTTTCACTCAAATTGGATGTATATATATCATCTTTTGCTGTCTTAAAATTATCGAAAACAATGATTTTGTTTCTGTTTACATTAGTACCATCTCAGTTAAATTTAACAGTCACAGTACCTTTTGTATCGTTATAATCGATAATTTGAAAATTGTTAATTTCTTTACTTCCAAAGCGATTTTGATTTAACAACACTTTTAAGTCTTGTTTCGAAAGTAAACTCGGTTTTTTATTTAATGCATTTTGACTTCATTGAAATCTGACGATAGGCTCAGATTCCAAAATTGCTACCACGGTACCGGCAGCAGTTACTGTCGCAGCACTCGTCGTTAATAAAGTAACTATTTTTTTCATTTTATTCCTCTGTTAAAACAATTTTATTTTGTTCGTTAATATTATATTAAAATAGCTGATTTTAAACTTTAAAATTTTACCAAAATTACACATAATTAATTGATTATGACTATCTTAATCTGCAGTGATAGAATAATATATTTATTACTTCAGATTTACAAAACAAAACCTCACAATGCGTGAGGTTTTGTTTACTTAGTATATTTACCTTTCAATAAAGCAAAGTCTTTTAAGTTATTTGTGTCTAAGACAGAATAGTCTTTAATTACATCCCGTTTGATTTTCTTTTTGTTTTCAACGGAAGAATCAATTAGTGACATAAATTTCTTATTTATAAGAGGTTTTATATATTCGCTTCCATTCACACTTGATAATTTAATAAATTCTTCATAAAGTAGTTCATAAGTCTTGAATAAATTAGGTTTAACATTTTGCGATATTCAAGCTTTTGCATCGACTTGTTGACCTGTTGAAACAACACTAGTTTGTCCATTATTTACATAATCAACACTACTAATTGTTTTACCACTTAAAGTAGTGCCGATTGAAACCTGTGATACGGTATTGTATGGTTTGTTTCTATCAAAAGTTTCATGATCAAATTCTTGAGTTTGTTCTTTGAAGTTTTTAAAACTATTTTCACCATTAACTTTAACTCAGCTTTTGAATGAATTAACACCATATACATCAAGAATAAATTTAGCATATTTAAATATATTTGATTTATTTGAATCTAATTCGACTTTTGAATTGTATTCTCCATCAGGTTTTGCCTTATTAATTTCGGTATATTTAGCTTCGTAAGCATCGATTAAACCTAATAATAAATAAGTCAAGATTTCGTAAACACCAACATGGTACCAATAAGTAGCATCATCTCCAAATAGTGAATATACCCAATAATCATTATTACTTCCGTATCAATCTCAAATGTTACTTTCTAAGATTAAATTCTTATCATTTTGAATATAATTGGAGTTATTTGGGTCATCCACCAGTAAGAATAAGGCATATGCAAAGGACTTGATGTTAGTTCCAACTTTTTCTGAAGTGTTATTATTGATTAAACGTGAAATATCTTTCATATATTTCGTTGCGCTTAATCCTAAACCTTCAGAAGAACCCTGAAGTGATAATAAACCCAAATCATCTAAATATTTGCTATCGTCGCTTCATTTATGTGTGTTTGTTTTACTTGCTAAACTTGATTCATAACTAAATTGCGCATAACCTCCAAGGCTGTGTTTAGATGAATAGCTACCATCATCTTCAACACCAAAAGCATAAATTATTTGACTATCAATTAATTTCTTTGTCAATAAATCTTTAATCTGTTCGCTTTTCATTCTGTTGTCATAATAACTTTTCATTGCCTGGGTTATTCCTCTAAAGTAATTGTTTTCATGAGATAGCAATTTTGTTAACTCGGTAATTTTTTCGCCAACTGATAAATTACTTGATTCAATATTTTTTATGCATTTAGCATACTCATCGTATATAGATTTAACCTTAACAACATTTTCGCCACTATCTTTATCAACTGCTAGCAGGAATTTGTTAAACAACTCTAAGTTTCAATCTGCATCACTATAGAATGATTTTTGATATTTCAATTTATTATCTTTAATTTTAGTTAAAAATTCATTAATCTTATTTGATATCCCAGTAAAAGGAGTTTCTAATTTTGTTAGTTCTGAACGAACAATGCTTTCATACGCGCTACGAGCTTGCTCACCAATTGCTAAAACATTAACTCCTGTGGAAATTGGTAATAAATCCATACCTTTGATTATCTCGTTAATAATATTTTTTTGAGTAGATAAAAAGTTTTTTACCCCACTTTGAGCTGAATTGATAAACAAGGCGTTAGATTTATCATATTTTTCTTGTTCAAATAATGCTTTCATTAAACTTTCAATATCATTATCTTTTCCAAGTCGTTTGTTTAATTCGTTATTGACAAATTTAGTAGTTATCACTTTTGTTAATTTTTTATAAGCATCTAAATAATCATTTTTAAGTAAAGTATATTCATTTATTTTGTTATGTATGTTTATATAATCTGCATCGTTGATTCCTTGTAAACTATCTTGAAGTTCTTGAGCTTTTGTTTCAAGTAATGAAGTTTGTTTATTTTTAACTTTTACTATTCATGGATTTTTGGCTTCATCAATATTATCACTCTCGCGATAGAAATTCAATATTGCAGGAATAATTGTTTTTTTGTCCGCTTTAATTTCTTCTTTAAAATCATTCTTTGCGATTTTCCCTGGAATTGAGGATAGTAATGTCCTTAAATTTTGATTAATTTTATTCAAATCTGAAACAGAACTTTGTTCACTAAAAATATAATCATTAGAAGCATTATTAGAAGGTTTTAATTTCAAAATGTTTGTTAGTTCAGAAACAATTGTAGAGTATTTTGAAGTGCTTAATGTCTTAATAAAATGTCTAATAGTTTCTCTAGAAGTTTCAATTTTTTCTTCAAAGTTTGTGCGCACTAGTCATAAATAGTTTAACTGGTGTAATTTATTTATTTTATCAACTATTATTGAATTATGCTCTCTTTGATCATCACTTAATGTTAGTTGATTTTCTACTCATTTCCCCTCAGTGCTTAATAACTTTATAAATTCATCATTGAATGATTTGGTTGGATTATTCAAGTTGTGAATTTCTTTGTATGATTTTGGGAAATCATCTTTATTATCAGCATCATTAATTATTTCTGTTTGAAATTTATCTGAAAGCTCTTTTGTTTTTAGTTCAAAAGAATCTTTAAATTCTTTAATTTTAGCTTGGTAATCCTTTAGTATAGATTCAATACTTTTATCTCCGGGTATATAAACAGTAGGGGGTTTTATCGCACTGTCTAATTGCTCTTGTAAATCACGGATTTGTTTTTTAGATTTTGTCAACTCTAATTCGGTGTTCAATTTGTTTGCCAAAAGTATTATTTCACGACTTTGAGCATCTGTTTTGTCAACGTTTTTTTGACTCTGGTCAACTAGATTATTAAGTGCTGTTATTAAATCCTTATCTCTAGTTTGGTCGAGAGAAGATAAATAATTTTTAATTTGATTTTTGACAGCTTCAAAAGCTGCTTTTGAAGCTGTGGTGTCACCCATAGGTTGTAATGAATTTAAACTATTAATTTGAGATTGCGAATCTTTTGCTTGAGCCGAACCAAGAATTAAATCAATATTAGTTGACTGATCGTTATTAACAATTTGATTTAATTTTTCAATTGTTTTTTCTTTAAAATCTTTTGCCTGGTTGTTTTTGGTCTGAACATTCGCTAATTTATCAATATCACCTTTTAGATTAACTCTAGATTTAGCATTAATGAATTTTTGATTTAATTCATAAGTTTGAAGAGTGATTTCGGCGTTATTAGCATTAGGTTTATCTACGTTTTTTTGTGATTCACTAACTAAACTATTAAGATCATCTATTGTTGCTTTATCTTTAGTTTGGTCTAAAGTAGAAATGTAATTGTTGATTTGTTTTTTTAACTCTTCAAAAGCAGCCTTAGAAGCTGTAGTGTCGTTTTTTTCAATAGTTGTGTTTAAACTATCAATTTTGTCTTGCGAATCTTTAGCTTTAGCTAAGTTAATGGCCAATTCAACATTTGTTGCATCTTTATTATTAATAATTTCATTCAATTTCTTTAACGTTTGTTCTTTTAATAATTTTGCCTGGTCGTTTTTGGTCTGAACATTCGCTAATTTATTGATTTCATCTTTTAAATTCTTTCTAGATTTAGCATTAATGAATTTTTGATTTAACTCATAAGTTTGAAGAGTGATTTCGGCGTTATTAGCATTAGGTTTATCTACGTTTTTTTGTGATTCACTAACTAAACTATTAAGATCATCTATTGTTGTTTTATCTTTAGTTTGGTCTAAAGTAGAAATGTAATCGCTGATTTGTTTTTTTAACTCTTCAAAAGCAGCTTTTGAAGCTGTGGTGTCATATTTTGTAGTCATTGAATTTAAGATATCGATCTGTGTTTGAGAATCTTTAGCTTGGGCAAACCCAATTGCTAAATCAATTACACCTGCTCTATCATAGTTAATTAATTGTGTTAATTTAGAAATCGTTTGCTCTTTAAAACTTCTTGCATGATCATTTTGTGTTTCAATATTTGAGATTTTTTCAAGTTCTAGCTTTATTTTCTTCTTGTATTTTTCTTTATCAAATTCTGTTTTTAATTTATTCGTCTCTAAAATAATTTCGGCGTTATTAGCATTAGGTTTATCTACGTTTTTTTGTGATTCACTAACTAAACTATTAAGATCATCTATTGTTGCTTTATCTTTATTCTTATCCAAAGTAGAAATGTAATCGCTGATTTGTTTTTTTAACTCTTCAAAAGCAGCTTTTGAAGCTGTGGTGTCAATATTTTTTTGAGTCGAATTGTTTAAAATTGGTAGTATTTTGGTAAATACTCTAGATTTTTTTGTTCCAACAGTAATTTGATATTTAATCACTAAACTATTGCTGTCGTTATTCTTTGAAACCCCCAGAAAATTAATTTGAGAATTATTTTTGGAGGTAATTTTATAGTTTTTTAGATCATTAATATCTTTTGATGATAATTGAGAAAACGGTTTATCTAATTGAAATTCTATTATTGGTTGAACATTATTAAAATTGGTTTGATCAACTATAGAATATAATGTCAATAAAGTGGTTAACGGAGTAATGGCTGCAATAGTTGCACTTAATACTTTTTGTTTTTTTGTTTTTTTATGCATATTATCAAATCCTTTTGTATTTAATTTTAATTAAATTAATATTTTAAATTATAACATAATATATAAATAATCAAATAAACTAACTATCAGATTATATTAAAGATTTATAGATAATTAGGACTAAAAATATTAATGTAATTACCCAAAGAAGCATATTATTAATTAGAGTAAATATAAAATAATCATAAAACAACAGAATATTTTACTGAATGTTTTAAAGAAATTAACTTGTATTGCACGTTGGCAGTATTTGCAAATAACGATTTATATGATTTTTACTTTTTTAAAATAGATAAAGCAAATAATGTCAAATTTATAAAAACATTTTCATATTTTTTAACGTTTATCGAATAAGAGCGAAAACGTTTTTTTTTTTTTTTTTTTTATAATGCGATTATTCTTAGGTGTTTATACTAACAAATTTTAAGAAAACATTGTATTCATCTAAACTAACAAGGAGTAAAAATGAAAAAAATTTTAAAAACAATTACAACACTTGCAGCTTCCACTACAGTCGCTGCAACTATCATTGCATTAATCGACAATAAAATTCAAGCAAAATTAAAATCTGGTTCCGAAAATAAAAAAGCCGGTTCAATTACAAGCGATGATATTATTTTTATCTACAAAGGTAAAAATATTAATCCAGACGATTACGTTCTTGATAATATTTCATATGATTTAATTAATACAAAAAATGATAAGAAAATAGCAAGA
>NZ_JANSFS010000007.1:0-25017 GCF_024742155.1 Mycoplasma zalophidermidis
AAAAGTTGATTACGAATCAAGCAAAAAGAACTTAACAGATACTTCTAACAACCTTGATGCCTATCCAAACACTAAAAAATGATTAGACTCTGAAATTGAAAGAATCAATAATACTCTAACTCAAAAACTAAGCTCATTACAGAAAGATTCACCTACTTTTGCTCAAGATTCAATTGCTGCTTATGAACGAGCTCAAAAAGGTCTTTGACAAGTTAAAAATCAAATTAACGATAAAAAAACTCAAGAAACTAATGTGGCTCAACAAGCATATCAAACTTCATTAACCACATTAGAGCAAAACATTGCTAACAGTACTGATCCAAGTAGAGAATATATCAAAACTAAATTAGAGAGCGATAAAACAAGTGCGAACAATTTAGTAAAATCCAATCCAACTCCACAAGATTTCGCTAAGGCTAAGACAATAGTTGACAAAGCAAACGAATTTGCGCAACAACAATTCCCAATCGCAGATAAAGATAAAGCTGCTGTTGAAAAATATACAAAATTAAGTGAAGAAGTAAAATCATATCTAAATAGTTTAAATCAATCAGCACCGCAATATAACAAAGTTAAAGAAACGTTGAAAAATGTTAAGGCTACTCAAGACTCTTTAGCTCGTAAGGAAGTTAAACCATATCCAAAAGAAACTATAGCTACGGGTGCTTCAAATCAATTGCAAAAATCATTAGACCAAGCCAAGAAAGATGTTACTGCTATTGATGACTCGGTTAATAAATATAATCAACAAATTACGCTACTTGATGAATTAGTTAAAGATCCAAAATATAAAAACGCTCAACAAAGTGATTTATTAAACAATCAAAAACAAACATCACAAAATGTTATTTCTGCTGCTCAAGCAGATAAAACTATTACAGCTCAAAACTATAATGACCAAACTGAGGCTCTAAAAACTAAAATTCAAGAAGCTGCCGTTAATGTTTATAATTCAATCAGTTCAGATGTTGATAAATTGCTAACTGAACTTAATAAAAATAGTAAATTATACAAGGATGAAATTGATAGATTAAATGCCGCTAAAGAGGTTAATAACCAAAACGGGACAAATGTTTCAAACAATTATGAAATCATCGCTGCTGCCCAAGACGCCCTGCAAAAAGCTATAAACCAAGCTGCAGTTACGTCTCTAGAAAAAGCAAAACAAGCTTTTGAAAATGCAAAAAAACAAAGCCAAAACGAAGCAACTCAAACAACAGATCCTGTTCTACAACAATTGAAATCTGAATATGAAAATAAATTGAAACAAATTAATGACAAATTAGCACAAGACATCCAAAATGAAGAAAATGCCAGCCCTCAAAAACAGCGTGAACTTTATGAAGGTGCTCAAAAAGCATTGGAGTCGGTAAAATCAAAATTTATCGAAGATAAAAGACAAGCGAAATTAAATAAAAATAATGAATATATTAAACTAGCTGACGAAGTTCAACAATATTTAAATCAAACACTTACAAATGGTTATAATGACATTAATACAGCGTTGACAGCAGTCAAAAGTCACACCGATACAACATCTGGCATAGGTAAAAACCCAAGTGCAAGCCAGGCTCAATCTGATATTGATAAACTTAATGAGGCCTACACATTAGCCAAGAAGCAACAAGTTACACGTGCACAAAAACTTAACAATAAAATAAGTAAGGACAACCTAATTGCAACAACTAAGTCGCAATTTCCTGCTGATGCGAAATACCAAACCATCAAAAACTCATTGGATACAGCCAAAACCGCAGCACAAGATGTTTTAAATAGTGTATTAGGTAATAACCAGTCAACAACCAGTCAAATTAACCAAGCTTATGATAATTATTCCCTAGCATTGACAAATGCAATTAATAAATCAAGCAAGGCCAAAGAGTTTAAAGACAAATACGATGAATTAGTTGCAACAGTTAGTGATTCAAAATACGAGACTATTAGAGATACGGTTGATAATTTAACACAAATTAAATCAGCTGTTGAAGGGTTGACTAATGTTGACCAAACCAATATCAAAGTCTTTGAAGACGGAATTGCTAAAATAAGCGAAATTAAAGAAGCTGTTTCAGAATCTAAAAAAGGTTTAGATTCATTGGATTCAAAAATTAATTCATTACACAGTTTATCAAACACCCATGGCAATAATGATGTTTCTAATTTACACCACTTATTAATAGATAAATTAGATTCTGATGGTAAGCCTTATAGAACCTCATTACTAAATTCAATTACTAACGCTCTGGAACCTAGTCAATACATTAATGTAGTTAATAAAGTAGAAATGTTATCATCTAATAACACGAATGCCAATAATACAATTGGTTCGTTTAATAACAAAGAAGCACAATTGCGTAATTTGTTTATTGATGAAAAGGACTCCCAAACTAAATCAAAAGCAATTGAACTATTAAATGCTGATATTGATAGTGTAAAAGGAGAGGTTACACATAACATCAATACATTTAATAATACTTATTCCACAAACAATCCTACATATCAGGAATTAAATGATAAATCAAACAAAATAATTGCTGAATACTCTGCTGGTAAGACTAAATTAGAATCATTTGAACGAAATAAAGAAAAATACTTAGCACGAGCAAAATATGAAGTTGCTAAAAAACATGTAAGCAATAAAATAGCACAATTTGGTAATCAACCTAAATATGCTGGTGTTAGGTCGCACTTAGAATCAATGTTAAATCTTAACAATCGCGATAACCCAAATTCAACACCTGACATGCTCAGAAAAGCAGCCAAAGCTCTTGATGATGCTATAAAAAGTGTAGAAATAATAAAAACAAAAATCGATAAAATAGAAAGTAAACTAAATCAAAGCCCATTTGATAAGACAAAAGTAATTAAAGGTGAATTCACTAAGAAGAATGGCGCAATTACTAATTTGGATGCGGCAAACAAATTGGAACAAGAATTAGAATCATTTAAACTATTAATCAATGACGCCAATTCAAACATTGGCAGCTTAAGACAAAGTCCACAAAAAACTGCTTTGGAAAATAGACTTAACGAAGCTACAACAAAAGAGCAAATTTCACAAATCATTAAGGATGCTCAATTACAAAAACAAGACGATATTGAAAGAGCAAAGAAAGTCTCAGAATTACAAGACCTTATCAAAAACTTAGATAATTCGACCAAAACACAATTTGCAGTAACGAATGCAGATAACGCTCAAAGCGTTCAAAACAAAATTAACAATGCAAAATCGTTGATAAAAACCTATAATGAAGCTAAAAATGCTGTTGACGATTTGAAACCGGGTAATTCTAAAAATAGTTTAACTAATAGATTAAATCAGGATTCAAAAACGGAACCAAAATTAAACAGAATTATTAAAGATGCAAAAATTGAAAAAGCACGTGATGCCGCTTCTGTTTTAAGTTTATCAAATCCGAAACGGCTACAATTCTTAAATAAATTAAATCAAATCCAAGCAAATAAAGATAGCGCCGTTCCTAAAGAACTTAATGAATTAATTAGCGAACTAGATAATACGTATGATGTCATCAAGTTTGCGCCGTCTGTTGCTACAAACTACACCCCAAACACAACAATCACAACAAGATATACCTGAAAGAAAGAAGATGTTCATGGGTTGTTAGTAGTTAATCAACACGGCGGAAAACACGCTAATAAATATGTATATTTAATGGCTAGTTCGGGAAATAATCACGTTATTTCTGAACCAATTATTTTAAACAGCGATGTATTAAAATTTACTTTTAAACGTGAATCATTTAATAAAAATGGTGTTTATTACTTAAGTAAAGTGGTTATTTCCGATAAAAATAATTTAACCACTCAACAAGTTTTACAACAATCTCAAGACCAATTTGATAAAACATATGCTCAAGAAACTAGAGATTTTAAAGTTATTTTGTCAAGCCTTGAGGCACAAAACGTTAAATTAAGTTTTCGCAACAACATTCCTACTAATAGAGTAGGAAACGATGCTAAATATCTTGAAGGTGCTAATTTAATTGAAGCTGTAACTGACAATACAATAGATATTACAGGATTTAGTTCGAGCGATGTCCAAGTTCTTCAAAATCCACCTATTAATGTAATATTGGTTGGTAGAGCTACATTTAAAGGTAAAAATTCAACTGGTGGCGATATCACCAAAGAACTAACACACACTCTAAATATTAGTAATGGTGTTGCGGTATATCAGGATAATTTAGGTCACATAAACTTTAAATTCCAATCGCTAGAATTAAAAGCTGGATACATCTATAATGTCGAATCAATTAGTTTTGAAGGTCATGATAGAGTAACTAATAAAAATAATAAATTCACTTGAAATAAAGAAAGAAGCAAAGGTATAAATATTGAATATGAAAATGATATTTACACCCCCAACCAAGTATCGACAAATTCATACCTATTCTCTCTACCAAAAAACAAAAGAGATGAAATTTTAAAAATAGACAAAAATAATTCAATAATTCCACATTATAATCAATCAACAATAATTAGATTAAAGTTCTCAAATGGTTGAAATTCAAATACATTTGGGTCATTATTTAATTATTTAAATACACAAATACCAGAAACTGATGGTCAATATGAGGCAGAAATTGGTAACACTAAATACACGCTGAAACAAAAATGAATAGATTTTATTTCAAACCACGTATCAAATGTTCTGGTTGATGAAAAAATGTCGCAATGATATACAGCCATTCCTACAGATACTTACTACGGATTACACAATAGTGCTACAGCAATTATGCTAGGTTATGAGAAAAATATGCCATTTCTGGATAACGTGTATGACAGACAAGGCACTCAACTATACCCTGTAATCGGAGGAACAGATCTATACCAAGATTTAGCTAACCACAATAGAACTGACTTGTTAGGTAAAGTTGATACATTTACCAAGGTTCGTGGAGCTGATTTACGTCGCGTCTTATGAAGCGATACATGATCTAAACTTTACTCGGGTTGAAACCGTAACGTTTATTATGCAACAACATATAACACCATTGCAGAAGCTCTTAAACTAATGACGGAATTAGGGAGATCTGATTTTAAAGTTAAATAATTTAAATATTTTGCTTTTCTTTGAAAACTTAGTATACTAATAATGAATAAAAGGAGCGGTTATTTAGTCATATAAATAGCGTATAGCTCTAAGCCAGCACAAGAAGGGTGCTTAAAAGAACTAATGGAAACATTAGTTTTTTTAATATAATTTTGTTATGAGAAAATTTAAAAACATAATCCTAAATAACAAAAAACATTTTCCTTTCTTTAAAAGTTAAAACGCTAAAAACAAAAAATTTCTTTGGTAATAAGAAAAAGTAGTGTATAATAAGTATGTAAAAAGCCTTGAAATATAGGCAACTATTTGTAGGGAGCTTGCTCGCCTACCAAAAAAAGTTCAACTAGAAATAGTTGGACTTTTAATATAATTAAATTATGAAAAAAATACATAAAAGAAAATTTTGAAATGTTGGAACAATTAATTTTAAAAATGATAGTTACCCCATCTTAAATCCCACACATCATCCTGTAGTTGTATTTTACGTAAATAATGATGTGTGATACCTTAATTCAGAAACCTATAAAGGCATAACCCATGATGGAACTATTTTAATTAAAGACCCTAATGGATATGAAAACTTAGTTGATACTACAGCAATTAATATAATGGATAGAAAAGAGTTTGAATCCTTTTACAAAAAATCCGAATTCACAGATTTAACAAATGTATCTAATTCAAATGAAGCTATAAGAATTTATTCTAGATTAGACCAAAACTTTTTAGATAAAGATAAGTTAGTCGATGATAAAAATTGCTTAACAATACAAAGAGTTTCTTTTGATTTCAAAACTAAAAGAACACATGCTGATTTGATTTATACGAATAAACCGAGTTATAAAAACAAATATCAATAAATTGCCAATGAATCTCTCGAAGCAAAACAACATTTAAATCGGCTAGAAACTAATTTAAATAAAGTACTATCATTAAGCGAGGAAGAATTTAAACAAGTAAATAAGGAATTTTATACTGAGGAAGCTATAAATAAATTATCAAATTCTAAGAATAGTAATTGACCTCCAGATATCGAAGACAACAAAAAAGCTCAATTCCCGCCTAAACCAAAACCCGAAACAAGTCCTCCTTCAGAAACTTTTACATTGAAATTAAAGATGTAATATTAATATGAACATAGCGAGGCTATGTTTTTTTATAATTGAATTATGAATTATGAAATTAATATATTAAGTAATGAACTAGATTTGAAAAAATACTATTTTAACAAAGCAAAAGAATTAAATTTTGCTGAAGAAGAATTTCGAAATAAAATACGTTTCGAAAAATATCCAGACTGGAGAATAGCTAAACAAAAAACTCATAAATGAATTACGATGGACGGTAGTTTCGAATTAAATTATACGATGTATGAATATCTAGATAATAGGGGGCAAAAAACGTCGAATAACATATTATCATGATGTAATAATAGAACGTTTAAAGCGGTCTAAATATGATTTTGATTTAATTAAATTTTGTATTATAAGCGACTTAAATAATCAATCATTACCATCTGAGTTGATACCTTTAAAGCCATCAAAACAACTATTATATGAGATGAAAAAACGATTCAAAATCGACGAGCAAATCGATATACAAAATAACAAAAAATATTTAGAAAATGCTAATAGATTTAAGCTTAGAAATCAGAAAAAAATTCACGTTGAAATTGATGATTTAGATAATGTTGTTGAATGGATAATCCATATATCGATAGTTATATCTTACATAAAAATTGTATAGCACTAAAATTGGTCGACGACCATACCAAGACTACCAGTTGTTATATCTTACATAAAAATTGTATAGCACTAAAATATCGATATATATACATTTAAAATACCATATGTTATATCTTACATAAAAATTGTATAGCACTAAAATGGAGATTTGAGACGAAAAGACTTATACAAGGTTATATCTTACATAAAAATTGTATAGCACTAAAATTAAGGGGTCGATAAAATTTGACAATGTTGCGTTATATCTTACATAAAAATTGTATAGCACTAAAATAAAAATGGCTCGACTGCGTCTCCAGTTGTTGTTATATCTTACATAAAAATTGTATAGCACTAAAATCTTGCGAATATCCATATCGTGGCTTATCGCGTTATATCTTACATAAAAATTGTATAGCACTAAAATTGTGTCAGATTGATTTAACTTAGATAATAAGTTAAATCTTACATAAAAATTGTATAGCACTAAAATGAATGGGACGCAGAAATTGACGACTATGAAGTTATATCTTACATAAAAATTGTATAGCACTAAAATGGGGACCTAAGACAAAAAGACTTATACAAGGTTATATCTTACATAAAAATTGTATAGCACTAAAATAAGAATCAGAAATCTCAATCAGTTGTTTCTGTTATATCTTACATAAAAATTGTATAGCACTAAAATAAATTTTTAAAATTACAATCAACTATATCAGTTATATCTTACATAAAAATTGTATAGCACTAAAATGGAGACCTAAGACAAAAAGACTTATACAAGGTTATATCTTACATAAAAATTGTATAGCACTAAAATGGAACCACGCAGAGTAATCCAGAAAATGATGTTATATCTTACATAAAAATTGTATAGCACTAAAATTCGGGTAGATTGGAGTTATCATTCTCGTGAGTTATATCTTACATAAAAATTGTATAGCACTAAAATAAAGATGGGTCAACAATTGAAATCATAATCGTTATATCTTACATAAAAATTGTATAGCACTAAAATATATCTATCTCTAATCACTTGTAATAACGTGTTATATCTTACATAAAAATTGTATAGCACTAAAATTTTGTCGAGGGTCTCATAAGTCGTTAAACTGTTATATCTTACATAAAAATTGTATAGCACTAAAATCACGATAATAGCAAACGCTGTCAATGTTATGTTATATCTTACATAAAAATTGTATAGCACTAAAATAGAACATTTAACTGAACTGTTTGAATAGTAAGTTATATCTTACATAAAAATTGTATAGCACTAAAATTTGATTGGTTACAAAAGAATTAACCAAAGCGTTATATCTTACATAAAAATTGTATAGCACTAAAATTAACAAAAACCAATTGCAAAACCAAAAAAGGTTATATCTTACATAAAAATTGTATAGCACTAAAATCCCTTTAAATTAGATAATGTTTCTGTTTTTGTTATATCTTACATAAAAATTGTATAGCACTAAAATTTTACGTGTTTTAAATAAAAAGAAGGAGTGGTTATATCTTACATAAAAATTGTATAGCACTAAAATTCTTCTTTTAGAGTGTTTAAAAATAGGTCTGTTATATCTTACATAAAAATTGTATAGCACTAAAATTTGTGATATTTCTAAAATTTAGGTTTTTAAGTTATATCTTACATAAAAATTGTGTAGCACTAAAATTACTTGACTTATTAATGTTGTTTGACACTCGTTATATCTTACATAAAAATTGTATAGCACTAAAATGATTGTCTGCAACAGAACAAGAAATTAATGGTTATATCTTACATAAAAATTGTATAGCACTAAAATTTGATAGGGTACAAAAGAATTAACCAAAGCGTTATATCTTACATAAAAATTGTATAGCACTAAAATATTTTAAGGTTTGTCTTTTCAACAAATCCTGTTATATCTTACATAAAAATTGTATAGCACTAAAATAATAATTTTTTATTTTCAATGCTCTCAATAGTTATATCTTACATAAAAATTGTATAGCACTAAAATTTAGACATATCATTACTCAAACTCATTAACGTTATATCTTACATAAAAATTGTATAGCACTAAAATTTGAAAATGTTGCGAATTTCTTTAAAGTATGTTATATCTTACATAAAAATTGTATAGCACTAAAATTTGAATGAAACCCATTTGTTCAGCAACTTTGTTATATCTTACATAAAAATTGTATAGCACTAAAATTCTTAATATGTCTTTTGTTGTTTTTATTCTGTTATATCTTACATAAAAATTGTATAGCACTAAAATTGTTCGAGTTTTTCTCTTTTTGATTTTAATGTTATATCTTACATAAAAATTGTATAGCACTAAAATTTTCAGCAACTTTTATCAGATTGGTAATAAGTTATATCTTACATAAAAATTGTATAGCACTAAAATTTGTAATATTTCGAAATTCAAGGTTTTTAAGTTATATCTTACATAAAAATTGTATAGCACTAAAATTATTTCCTTTTAGTATGTTTGATAACATTTGTTATATCTTACATAAAAATTGTATAGCACTAAAATTCGTAATATTTCTAAAATTTAGGTTTTTAAGTTATATCTTACATAAAAATTGTATAGCACTAAAATTAGGTTTGTTTGAAGGTCTATATCAGTCCAGTTATATCTTACATAAAAATTGTATAGCACTAAAATGTACCCTATTAGTTGTGGTTGTGTTTTGTCGTTATATCTTACATAAAAATTGTATAGCACTAAAATTCAATTTTGGTAATTCAATTATTATAATTAGTTATATCTTACATAAAAATTGTATAGCACTAAAATTAGCTTAGATACTCCTCATTGTTTAAATATGTTATATCTTACATAAAAATTGTATAGCACTAAAATGACGTTTTGTTTTTCTAGTTTCATAAAATTGTTATATCTTACATAAAAATTGTATAGCACTAAAATTCGATTGGAATTCCAAAGTGCTCTTGTTCGGTTATATCTTACATAAAAATTGTATAGCACTAAAATTCACTAACTAATTTAATATTAGCATTTAAAGTTATATCTTACATAAAAATTGTATAGCACTAAAATAATGTCTTTTTTTTCTATTTTCATAAAATTGTTATATCTTACATAAAAATTGTATAGCACTAAAATTCATTTAGATAGTCTAAAAATTCGTCAAAAGTTATATCTTACATAAAAATTGTATAGCACTAAAATGATAACGCATTGTTTTGTTTTAGTTTTCAAGTTATATCTTACATAAAAATTGTATAGCACTAAAATCATTGAATTGCTTTTCATTATTGAGTTAAAGTTATATCTTACATAAAAATTGTATAGCACTAAAATTATAAGATTGTTAATAATTGATGTTCTAAATGTTATATCTTACATAAAAATTGTATAGCACTAAAATTCGTAATCGCTTTTATATGCTTTCTAATATGTTATATCTTACATAAAAATTGTATAGCACTAAAATCCCAACTCCGTCAAACCCCCAACGCTTTCTGGTTATATCTTACATAAAAATTGTATAGCACTAAAATAGTCTTACTGTTTCATCACTATAAACATTTGTTATATCTTACATAAAAATTGTATAGCACTAAAATTAACGATTGATGAAATAATACATATCTGAAGTTATATCTTACATAAAAATTGTATAGCACTAAAATATTCACGGTTTCAGTATTGTTTGTTGAATAGTTATATCTTACATAAAAATTGTATAGCACTAAAATTCATATATTAAATTATCAACTACCATATTAGTTATATCTTACATAAAAATTGTATAGCACTAAAATTGTCGGTCTGAATAAGCAATATATTTAATAGTTATATCTTACATAAAAATTGTATAGCACTAAAATGCATATTTTAATTCATTACCTTTTAAATTCGTTATATCTTACATAAAAATTGTATAGCACTAAAATTAGAACACACGCACATGCAATAATTTTTAGGTTATATCTTACATAAAAATTGTATAGCACTAAAATGGATGAGAATCACGTTCTAAGGTTGAAATGGTTATATCTTACATAAAAATTGTATAGCACTAAAATAAGCCCGTAAACAGTGAAAGTCGTCGTTTTGTTATATCTTACATAAAAATTGTATAGCACTAAAATTCTGAAACTATAAAATATTTTAGGTTTTTCGTTATATCTTACATAAAAATTGTATAGCACTAAAATGCGTTAGAACTCAAATATGACTTATTTAAAGTTATATCTTACATAAAAATTGTATAGCACTAAAATAAAAAAATGCGAAATATTCTGGTGATATTGGTTATATCTTACATAAAAATTGTATAGCACTAAAATCCCCGTTAGCATTTGCGATGGGACTTAGTGGTTATATCTTACATAAAAATTGTATAGCACTAAAATGATTGTACTTTTGAAGAGGGTTCGAATGTTGTTATATCTTACATAAAAATTGTATAGCACTAAAATACTCTCTAACTATTTCTCTAATTGTTTCATGTTATATCTTACATAAAAATTGTATAGCACTAAAATAAGTCAAAGTTGCAATTCTCTTGTAATTCTGTTATATCTTACATAAAAATTGTATAGCACTAAAATTTATGCGAATTCGAATTTTCAGCAACAAATGTTATATCTTACATAAAAATTGTATAGCACTAAAATTTTGTTTTAATTGTAAAATCTATCTTTGTGGTTATATCTTACATAAAAATTGTATAGCACTAAAATGTTCGATTGTTTTCAATTCTTTTGTTGTATGTTATATCTTACATAAAAATTGTATAGCACTAAAATATAGACATTTACACGTTCAAAATACCATATGTTATATCTTACATAAAAATTGTATAGCACTAAAATTTATTTTCCCACGCATTTGAACCAGTCATTGTTATATCTTACATAAAAATTGTATAGCACTAAAATTCAGAAACCACAAAATATTTTAGGTTTTTTGTTATATCTTACATAAAAATTGTATAGCACTAAAATTTGAATGCGTAAAAAATTAGTGTGTAAAAAGTTATATCTTACATAAAAATTGTATAGCACTAAAATGTCATTCCTAAGAAAAAAACTTACTTTTGAATGAAAAATAGCTAAATATATCGTTTTGAAACATTTTTAACATCTCATTTTCAGATAAATCTAATTTTAGATCGTATTTTAATCACTCATAAAATGTTTTAGCGTCGGGTATTGGATACAACTCGTTATTATATATAAAACTGCAAACTTCTGAATCTTGAAACGTATCACAATGAACAAAAACATTTTTGCTCAAAACAATGATTTTATATTTACATGTTATACCAACTAATTTAGATAATTTAATATTTGAAAAATTATCAATTATTAATATTTTTTTACTACTATTTTTCTCTTTTTCTAATCAATTGAGTAATATTTTTTCATTAATATAATCATCGTTATTAAATTCAAATAAATATTTTAATATCTTTGTAAAATCAATAGTTAAGTCTATTAAATCTTCACCAATGTATTCATTTAATAGGTTTTTAACTTCGGTTAATTTCTCAACATTGATAATGTTCTCACTTTGTCATTGTTCTAAGTTATATAAATATTCTTTAAGTTGGTTTTTCGAATTGAAATTATATAAATCGCTGATTTTAGTGTTTGAATTTATTACTAAAATGTCTTGACTAAAATACTCACGGTCATTTCAAATCATCGATGCGCTATCTGTGTCATTGCACGGAAATAAATTTTTAATAAAATCAGGATAGTCAAAATTATCTATTACCATTAAATCTGGAAGAGAGTTTATTCTATCAAGATTTATGTTTAATATCTTATTCATTATAGTTTAATATATCTTTCTGTTCCGTTATATATTTCATTTAAACTTTTTTTACCTGTAAGCAATTCTATGTTTTGGTATTGACTCTCGGTTATCATAAAAATTCTGATATTTGCGTTTGAAGGCAAATAATTGATTATTTTTTTCTTTTCATATTCATAAGAAAGATGATTAGGTATACATTTTACATATATCGAGTATTGCATCATAAAGTAGCCAAGTTTAAGTAGATTGTTTCTGAACTGAGTGTACTGTTTAACGGCTATTTCATCTTCAAATGAAATGTCATACATTACTATAATTCTCATAAATCTACTTTGTACCGTAATCAAGACAATATCCCTCAAGATCATCGCCTGATAATGCGGCAACAATAAATTTTTGAATATATGATGAGATTTTAATTTTTGAGTTATTCACAATAATATATTGTTCAAATAAGTCAAAAAGTTGTTGTTTATAATCCTGAAATAATAACAACTCATTTTGATTTACAAATTCAAAAACAAATTTATCAATAATGCAACGGAACGGTTCAATTAAATCAGTTGACAAAGCAAAATTGTTATTATAGCTCTTATGATGCAAACCAATTCTTGAATCATAACCTTTTGAAGAAATGTAGCGGGTAATGTAACTAAGCAAAATAGCATAACCATAGTTCAAAAAGGTATTTTTAATATCATCCTCATTAGATCTAACAAATTTTTCGCCAAACAACAATTTGAAATAAAGTTTTGCAACATGAGCTTCCTTGTTATCTGGGTCTAAATATTTAACATTTTGATAATAAGTATTTAATTTATCTAGATTGTAGTCATCAACAACATTTAAATTAATTAAAGTCTTAATAGAATTTTTAATTTTGGCTTTAACTAATTTTGTTCAAATCTTGCCCTTAAAACTATCATTTCAAGTTATTTGTTCTTGGAATATCTTCATATTATAATGTCCTTGATAAGGGATTATTAATGAATGGGGCATAAAATTCCTATCACAAAATATAATGTTTACACCTTTGTCAATCAATTCATTTATCAATGGTATTGATATAATGGCACGATCATTTTCAAAGATAACGGTTTCAATTTCAGTTGTTGGGATAATTATCTTAATCCCGTTTTTGGTAACAACTAAGTTGTTTAAAAACATATTGACATAATTACTTTTAGAAATTTCAATTATTTTTTTCATTTAACTCCGAATATAGTATAATAATTATGCAAAACAATATATCTTACATAAAAATTGTATGCACTAAAACAAAGCGCCTTTATGGCAGCTGTTTATGCCCGTTTACGGGTTTTTTTGTTTTATTTATTATAGATATTTCCCAATTCATCAATTTCTACTAACTTGTAATCACTCATAAATATATTTGTAGACAACTCAGAGGGGGTTTCGACATGTGTTGCCAATGGTCTAATCTGTATTGATGATTTTATACCGCGTCTTGTAGGAAATCCGCATGCATAAAATAGCTCATTATCTTTTATAAATAAACTACCAAAATTAATTACCATATATGGTTTTTGATTTAAAGGTATATTTAATATTTCTTTTAGCCTATTCAATTCATCTGTTTTATAAATTGATTCGTTCCTAAAGTCTATTTTTTTTCCTGTTAAATTTAAAATTTTCGTATTTATTGATATTGCGGCGAACTTCCCGTTTTTAGAAACATAAATTAATTGTCCTAAGGCTTTTAGGCTAT
This sequence comes from Mycoplasma zalophidermidis, assembly GCF_024742155.1. Lineage (NCBI taxonomy): Bacteria > Bacillati > Mycoplasmatota > Mollicutes > Mycoplasmatales > Mycoplasmataceae > Mycoplasma > Mycoplasma zalophidermidis. The sequence goes on from NZ_JANSFS010000007.1 coordinate 14,326, forward strand.
CTTTAAATGATCTGTTATTTTGTTTTTTTGTCAAAATAACACCCTCTTTTTCTTTTTTGCCGTTTTCATATCTCAATGCCTTAAAATATTTAAATGATTTTGTTTTATCATTGTAAATTGGAATTCTGCCGGAATTTATAAGTGTGGTAATTTGTTCGGCAGTAAAGATTTCAGGGAAATTATTGAACAGGTCATTATTAATATATTCAATAAATGGGTTTTCCTTTGAATTTTCATATTTTAAATAGATTTCATTCAGTATTTTGTATTCAGAATTATGATTTTTATTGATTAAAAGTTTATCCTTATCAGAGGCATTTGAACCAAAAAACTTTTTCAAGTTTGTTTTCTTATCCAACAATTTAGCCTTCATTATCTTTGTTACGCTTGTTCCGTCTTCATTATCTTTGAATGAATACAATGTAGAATTAAATAATTCTGTATTGTATTTTGGTGCATATTTACGAGAAAATAATACTTCGGGAGCCGTTTCAAACGAAGCATTTATTAAATTAGCTATTTGCGTTATATCATAAAGTTTATCTAACGAAGTATTATCTGAAGGAATTTCGGTTAATTCGCCAGTATAGATATTTTCTTTATATGTTTTACCATCATAAATTTTTAATTCAATGTTGGTATCTTGAAGATAAAGTTTATTGTAAAGAGATTTTGTATTATTGCATAGAATAGCAATGATACCAGCATCTTGCGCGTGATGACTATGTTGATTTCTGTCCTTTTTTCCTATTTTAGAAATAGTTCTTAAGTAACTAGTAATATACCCATTTACGCAGGTCACTTTGAACTCATCATTATGATTTCTTGAGTAATCTATCAGAGCATCCCTAAATAATTTGGTACTGTATCTAGTATCATTTAAATTTCTACTCATAAATTGTTTTTGAGTATTTTGGTCGAATTTTTTAATAGTTAGATTGTAAAATTTGCTGTCACGCATATTTTGCGACGTAAATAAAACATCCTTAGTTTTTTTCTTAGTATCTTTTTCACTTTCCGCAGAATTACTATTTTTTATTTTGCTGAAACATCATTTCTCAAACTCGTTTCAACCTCATGAACCATTTCTATTATTTTTGAAAAATTCATAAGGAGTTCTTTGTCCTTTAATTTTATTGTTACCACTTTTTGTAAGTACCTTGTTAGTTTGAGAGTTATCAAGTGAAAGACTATATGGAATTATGTGGTCAATTTCAACATATGAACTATCGTAAACTACCCGTGATAAATCAAGTTCTTTTCCATCATAAGGATCGATGTGGTCTTGTTGGAAATATAAAAATAGTTTAAATATTACTAAATCATTATTATTGTCAAAAACATATTGTTTTAATTTAGGGTCTAGTACATTTAACTGATTTTCAATGAATTGCTTTCTTGATTTCATCAAAGTATTAAAATCTTTTAATTTATTTTGTGCATCAGTATTATTTTTTTCTCTCGCTAGTTCAATAACTACATTTGTAATGTTATAAATATTTGAGTACAACTTTTTAATTTTATTAAACATTTTTGTGGCTTCTAACAATGTTGAACGTACAGCTGGTGGCAATATAGCATCTTCTAAAAATGAAACAGTTAAATATTTGTGAGTTTGACTAGATTTATTTTTAACTTGATCTTTTTCACTAAATCTTATTTGTTGATAGTTGTGATTTTTTTCAAGTAATAAAGGAATAAATTTATGATGACACTTATTTGATAAATTACCCATTTGCGAGGCTTTTATCTTGTTTGAAGAACTAATATCAAAGAATAATTTATCCAGATTATCGCTTGCAAAATAGTTTGACCAAATATTTAATTGTTCTAGTGCTTTTATACGATCTTCAAGAGATTGATATTTGCTCAAAACATTAATTATTGAATCAAAATCGTGAATTCAAGTCATATTATTGATATCTATACTATGTAACATAGCTTCATGTTGTTTGAAAATTTTGATTAATTCAAAAGTGCTATCCAATGATGTAAATGTTACTTCTTTATTGTTAAGAGCACGACTAAAACCAAGTGATTTATCATTAAACATTTGATCATCATTAGCTGATTCACCCAGAAACTTACTTAAGTAACTTTTTAAGTCTTGCACTTTAAAATTGGTTTTTTTATCTTTTGTTTTAAATTTATCCAATAATGTATTAATTATTTCGATCTTATCATCATAACTTAATCTGAATTCAAGGTAATATTCATTTCTCAAATTATTTAAATCATTTAGTAAATTAAAGATTTCAGCACTGGTTGAATGATTTGGGGATCTTAATTCATCTGGATAGTAGCTACATTTGCCAATGTTTTGTTCTCATAAGTTATTTCCAATTCTATCTACTTTATTATCATTAAACATTCTTCAAAGCCCGTATTTAGTTGGGCTATTTTTAGAGCCAGGTCCCGTGGCAAAATTTCTTATTTTATTAAATAAGACCAAATATGGTTCAATAAATTTATCACTAATATATTTATTATTTTCGAAAAATACAGCAAGCTCTTTGTTTCAATCTTCATTAGAAAAATTTTTAGATTCTGAAGAAGCAGTGTATTTATTTTGTTCTTTAAAAAAACCGTGTTTTAAATAAAACTTATTAAGTCTTTCAGAAGGTAATAGAGGCAACACTGATGACTCATTATTGTTAAATTTTAAATCTTCTTGATTTGTTTTGTCATCAATAACTGTGAAGAAAAATCCACGATTCATTAAATAATCATGCAATAACCAAACCGCTTCTTTTGGATTTATCAAGCCTTTTAAACCTTTTAATTTCAGTTCTAAAATATTCGGATAGGTTTTGGTTAATTTGCGAAATTCATCATAAATTTCTTGGCGTGTATTAAATCCAAATATATCGTTATTTCTAATAACTAAATTGAAAAATTTTTCATTACGATATTTAGCTCTACGGATTGATCTACGGATAGATCTAAAACCTCGTCTATCTTGCGCCGTATTAGGTTCACTAAATAGTCTCGAACCCCATTTTAAAACTTGGTTAGTACTATTATCAACTATCGCATATCCTACTGAACCCACACCTAGGTCAAAGCCTAGTGTTACATCAATTTTTTTATTATTCATAATTCTCCTTAAATTTATTTTTTATAGTATATAAATTTTATCAAAATATGTCCTTATACATCTGTTTTTAATAGTTGAAAAATATATCGTTTTAATTATTTTTAGAGCTAAGAAAAAACTAGTCTAATTCACTTAAATAGGAATAAACACCTATTAATTATTTTTATTGCAATAGAATTTATTTATTTAAGCCATTTCTTGCTAATTAATTTGTTTTATGCATATATGATTAAATATAAAATTTAATTGAGTATAATCACTTATATAAAACCAGTTTTTTAAATTTTATTAATCGGTTCACGATATGTTTTAGAGAGCGGTTTAAGAATCTCTTCCGAAGCTAATAAGCTCTTTTCAAGCAATTCTTTTTCTCTTGTATTAAAGTTTCCTAATTATCTGATTACATTGTATAAGTTAATTGTAAATTCTCTACGTGTGACAGCACGATAAAACTTTTTAGTTAAATCATCCCCATAAATTAAATAATGTCTTTTGCAAAATAATTGGTAATCCGTCAATTATTCTTCTTAAAATTAAAAACATTCACTTTTAAAATCTTATCTTCAAGGAAAAACATCAATTTTCCTGAAAAATTCATGACGAAATTGGCTTGCCATCATGCATGTAAAATCTTTTCTTTTCATCCTTAATCGGAACATAGTAGTTGTTCATATATCGAACACAACCTGCGGAGTATTTTCCTTTAATAGGCAAAAAACTTTGTGTAAGTTATTCTTTTTGTTAATTTTTTTAAATAAATTCATCTTGTTGTTCATATGTTTATTAAAGCGGTGGTCATATGCTTGTATTATCTCTTTTGAGTGCAAATTTATGTCTTCAATAGCCAAACATTTTTTAAGATAATCAGTTGGATTGTACCGTTTGTTCTTTTTACATTGGGTTTGAACCCACCATAACTCTTAGATTCCTTTAGATTTAAGACATTATGCCATAGGAATATTGTTTTCTTACTTTCAAAAATGTTGTTTTCCATTGATTTTTAATCCTATAGAATCGCCATAACAGGCAAAAAGATGTTCTAATAATTTCATGTGTCCTCCAGCTAGATAAATATGAAAGTCATATAAATTTAATTCAAGTTTCAATGCAAGCATCCAGCTCAAAAGCAGTTATATCTACATAAAAATTGTATAGCACACAATGTGAATTAGTTAAAACTTTAATGATAAAAGAAAGGAAATTGATGACGAAAGATATTTTAAAAATTAAACAAGAATACTTGGAAAAGAAAGGCAAGAATGCCTATGGAAATTCAATAAAAAAACAGGTGATTAAAAGTGAAGGTGAAAAATTTATGGAAGAAAAACTAAATGAAGCAAAAAAGATTTTAAATCAATTTGATGACTTCTGCATTAAGATGGAAGAAGATAAAAACTTTAAAAAAGAAGTTGATTTAGATTTGAGAAATAACGGTATAAAGAGCAAATATATTATTTTGGTCAGTTTATGAAGCAAATTAGCCAAAACAGAAAATGATAACTAATAAATATACGAAAGGAAGTTTTTACCGAATAAGAGGTAGAAAAGGTTCATATTCTAAAGCGCTTGGTGCGTCGATTGATTGAGACGTGGTGGTTGATAAAGTCGAAACACTTAAAAGTGAAGGTAAATGGACTATAATTGAAGTAGAAAGATGTAAAGTAATTAAGTCTTTTAAGGTAGGTAAAAATGAAAAAAATATTTAAATTAGCTGGAATTATTCCGGTTGTAATCGCTCCAATGAGTGCTGTTAGTTGTAATTTATATAGTTTGTTTAGCAAACGCGGTAAAGAATTAGACAAAATTGATAACAACCCTGTTATTCCGGTTCCTGATGATAATACTAATTCAGGAACTATAAATAGTCAAAATAGTAATTCTGGTAATAATAGCAACGTTAATGAAACAAATAAAAATATTTTTGAATATAATGGCACGATTTTTAATTTGGTTAAGGAAGATAATTTTGACCAAAATGAAAAATTCTATGCTGATAGTGCGTTAGTTGATAATGGTAGTGCGTTATTAGAAATGATTCCAAAAGTTAAGGATTATCAAATTGATGAATTTAATAATTTCACATTTCCTAATATATCTAAAATAAGTCGCTATATTCGAAGTATCGATAACATCAAACTAATGAAATATAATGATAAATCTGATAGAGTCGTGAGTGAAAGAGATTTATATAATGTTGTTGTTAGACTTAAAAATCTTTTAGAGGTTGAGCAATTAAAACAAATTGACCCAACGGATGATAAAGAGAATAATTCTTTAGCGTTTAAGATAATGAATGAATCATATATTAGAGAACATTTATATAGATATAGAGATATGCATTTTCAAGATTGAAAAAAAATAGCTGAAGATTATGCTGGAAAAAAAATGGGAAGTGTTTGGGCGACCGGAGAGAATTATGGTGATTATGCAGCAATATCTCCATTAGAAAAAGACCCTAAATATAAAGTAATTGTTAATGTTTCTAATACTTACTATAGCACTCCGAATATTAGGTGAAGATTCGATAGAGAATTTACGACCGATTCATCATTTGAAAAATCTAAAAACGAATTATTATTTTCAAAACTATTCTACGAACAACAAGATGGCTTTAAGGTTAAAAAAGTTAGTGATAATGACGAAAATAAACCTGGAAGCTTCGATAATCCAATTCCAAATATAAAGTTAGATTTTATTGATTATTTATATTTGAGTAATACGAAAAATATTATGATGCAAAGCGTTCAGTATAGATTACTTGTTGCATATTTAGAATTTATGGAATTTATGCTTGCTAGCACAAAGGGAATTAAGGGAGAAGGGGTTTATGATAATACCTTATCACTTAAAGATATATTTATTAAAAACTATGAAATAATTAATAAATACGAGCAAGCATTATTAGATTATTTAAAATTAGATTACATTATGGGTTTAACATTAGGAGATACATTGTTGATGTTTCCAGGTAATAGCGCTCAAGAACGAGAATTTGATTTTAGGGACACTTATAAATGAGCTTTAAAACAATATGAATATGTTGTTAGTCCAATTAAATTTACGATGGGCGGAACAGAATGGGAAAGAACCAAAGAAGAGTTTTATGGAGCGTTTGATAAGAATGAAGCAAGAATGCCTTATTATCGAGTTGCTTGAAAAAATATTGAACTTGTTGACGAAGTTAAAAGACCTACCTTAATAGATAATTCACTAGAAGCAAACGAAAGAATGAGAAATGTTATTTTCTCGTTTGAACCGTTTGGATGAACATTTAAAAAATAATACATAAAAACCACCACGCTCCCGACACGGGATGATTTGGTGGTTTTTTTAGTTAAAAATGAATCAGGCAATTAGTTATTTAATTACTGGCGCTATATTTTTAGCGATCGTAGGAATAATGATGCTGATAGTGCTTATTAGGGGTTATAAGGGGTGTTTTAGTAAAGATAACAAGTTAAAGCATGAAGCACGAAACAAAAATCCGGAATGAAAAATTTTGTTGTCTGGAATAGTAATAAGTTTTTTTGGCGTGTGAATAATAGCTACATTTTGATTGGCTAATTAGAAAGGAAAAAATGAATAAAGTTTTATTAACTGGCAGAATCACAAATGATAATGCTAAAGAATACAAAAAGGAAAATAGTCTATGAGTTCAATTTAATATGGCCGTAATAGACGAAGGAAAAGATAAAGTTGATTTTATCGATGTGAATATTTTTAATAAGGTTGCCGAAAACTTTTTGAAGTATTGTAAAAAAGGCGACTTGATAGAAGTTGTCGGAAAACTAGATAATCAGCCATTTACATCTAAATCTAGTGGTTCAAAACAATATAAATTGGATGTAATTGGCTTACAAATAACATATTTATCAAAAAACACTAATGTAAATGATAAAGAAATCAAAGAACAGGATGATACATCAGAAATGGTTTTTGATTTTGACCAAAATGAAATTTTAGGAGGTAAAAATGAATAAATTTACAAATGTAATTTTGGATGCTGGTGGAGAAAACATCAAATCCAATTTAGAATCAATAGCAAACACGGTACAACAATACATTAATATAATTTTGGGAGCGTTTGCTGGTATATTAGCCGTAATAATTATTGTTATCGCGGCAGTTAGCTTTTTTAAAGCCGGTAAAACCGATAACGAAGAAATAAGACAAACACAATAAATTCTATTGACCAGATTAAAGAAACCGGAGAATCCTCATACTTTTCAACTTCTGGAATTTGGCTGTTTGTCTCGAATGCCCCTAATTCAATTAGTAATTTTAAATTAATATTAATTCAGGAACCAGGTGAAAAAAATTCGGATAGTAAAAATCCGCCAAATTCTTATTTTACGGATAATGTTGTTTTAGATAGCGGTCAAATACAGCCTTTGTGAAAAACAACAACCGGAGCATCATTTTATAATTATTTAATCTCGGTTGGATTAACAGACAAGGAAATATACAAACTAAATTATGAAGATGCTATGGAATATTATAAAGGCTATATAGAGCGTCTTTATTATAGAGATTACTTCAATAGTTATATTAGTATTGCCCCAACACTAAAAACCATCGCAGATGATAAATTTAGTGTGGATGAATTTGCTAATAGATATAAAAATACCAAATTAGCAGAAGTCGAACTGCTTTCAGACTTTACTAATAAAGATAAAGTTAATATCAGCAAGGTAGAAATAAACCCTGATAAGTCTGGAGCATTTATCTACTTTAACCTTAATACGGTTGAAGAAATATATATGCTTAATCAAAACCCTATATTTATGAAAATCAAATTCAAGGATATTAAACCAACTAATAACCAAATTATTAATCTTGAATTAAATAGACAATACTTTATTGATGCCGCTAAACATAATTACATCAAAGATTTTATGACTCAAATTTGACAAAACAAAAAATCTTGATTTAACGGACTTACCGATGAAGAATTTAATAAACTTAACTTTACAACAGATTTTAGTTATTTAACAAAATTATTAACGATTAAAGTTGAACTAGTTAAACCCGATTCTAATATCGCAATAATGCCTTATAAAATATTTTCAATTCCTTTGAACGTTTTTAAAATAAGCGAAATAGATAATTTTGACGAAGATAAAAAGAAAAATCCAAATCATAATTCTGCTAATGATGAAGATGAACCTAATAAGTCTCAAACAAAAGCTAATATATTTGCTAATATAACTTTAAAAACAATTGAACTTAATGGTTTAAATGATGTAAATGAAATTAAAAATTTCATAATTTCGGAAATTAAAAAACAAATTAAAGGACTGGAATTGGATAAGGACTATCAAATAAAAAATTTAGATTCGGTTGCCTTTGAAATGTCTGTTCCGCAAATCAGACCAAGTGATAATAAATATATTCATAATGCTATTTTAGTTATTGAAGCAATTAATGGCCGTGGAATATTATATGGAAAAGTCAATAACATTGTTTTTCATGTATTCGAACATGAAATTAATTTAAAAGAAATTGAAATAGCTGACTTTAGCTTTGAAGCAGGTAATTTATCCGAAATCAGAGAAAAGATAACTCGATATACCTATGAAAAATTATTACAACGTGGATTAATATTAGGTCAAGATGTCGAGATTAGCAATCTTGAAAATGCGGTCAGAAACCTTGCTAAAGGCAAAGGATTTAAGCAAGCGGTAGTAATTAAGGGAATTAACCGAAAAGTCGTTAATTTAACTAGTTATAACGCTTTAAATAACGCTAAGATTGTTGTTGATGATAACGGGAAGGAATTTTTATTTGATTTAATGTCAATTAAAACAAAAAAATTCAGTTATAAAGAAAATGTGTTATCCAAACTGAGAGACAAAGTAATAGCCGATATTAATGAGTATTTACAAAAAACTTACGATATTAAATATGGAATAGATTGAGATTTAGATTTGAATGAACTAAATAATTCCTTGCGGCTTTTAACAAATGAAAAAAATATATTAAAATCGATACAGATAAAAATTCGGCCAATTGCCGGTAGTTCAGAAAATGCTGCCGAGTTTACAATTGAAAATATCTTGAATAGCTCCGTCATTGATGATTTAGATGATGTTGTTGTTGAGTTGCCAAATATTAATAATGATATTCAAAAGCAAAAAGCAAAAAATAAGAAGCTTTTAATATCTATTTTAGCCCCTTTAGGCCTTATAACTTTGGGAATTGGTATAGCATTAGGCTGATTTATTAAAGTGAGATACTTTGATAAAAAAATTAAATAACAAAAAAATATTTTGCTTTTCTTTGAAAATATAGTATACTAATAACGAATAAAATGAGCGGTTATTTATTCATATAAATAGCGTATAGCTCTAAGCCAGCACAAGAAGGGTGCTTAAAAGAACTAATGGAAACATTAGTTCTTTTAATATAATTCTGTTATGAGAAAATTTAAAAAATTAGCAATGAACAATCTACCAATTATTAACTTTGATAGACGGGGTTTGCGAATAACAGGAAAAAAGTATCATCCAGTGGTTGTTTTTTATACCGCTAATGATGTATGATATCTAAATTCTCGGTCATTAAATTATAGAGGTACATCAAGTCCTAAGAGGTTTTTCTCTGGTGAAATAAAATTAATTGATAATGATGGTTATGAATCATTAGTTGATTTAACGAGCATTCAAGTAATGGATAAAAAACAATTCCATAGTTATTTTGCTGAAGAAGAGTTTACTAGATTAGATAATTTAATTGATGATCGGCAATGTAAAGAAATCATCACTGGTTTATTTGAAAGAATTAATGATGGAGAGAAGGTCTTTACTATTCAACGTGTTAACTTAGATTTTAATGAAGGTAAATGCAAAGTTCGGAATGAAATCATTTTTTCAAAAGTTGAAAAATTAAAATCATCACTAACTTTTGAAGAAAGCTCACAAATAGCCAATTTAAAACAAATATTAAGACAACTTAATGAAGTTGATGAACAAGATTTAAGCTGATTTACAGAACAAGATAATGTCCAACTGGAAATACGGAAGCATAAAAATACTTTAATTAATTCAGAAAAAGCGAAAAAGCAAAAGGTCATGGAGGAAGAAAGCGACTCACAGGCTTTCGCATTTAAATTAAAGATGTAATATTAACATGAACATAGCGAGGCTATGTTTTTTATAATTAAATAGCAAAAAAATATTTTGCTTTTCTTTGAGATTTAAAACGCTAAAAACAAAAAAATTCTTTTGTCATAAGAAAAAGTAGTGTAGAATAAGTATGTAAAAGGCCTGAAATAATGGCTAAGTAAGCTGTCAACTGACGCATTAAAAGGCTAGCGGAAACGTTAGCTTTTTAATATAATTAAATTATGAAAAAATTTAAAGAAAGAAGTGGGCCTAGATTAGGAACAATTAATTTTGATAGTAATAGCTATCCAATTTTAAATCCCACACATCATCCTGTGGTTGTATTTTATGTAAATAATGAAGTTTGATACCTTAATTCAGAAACCTATAAAGGCATAATCCATGATGGAACTATTTTAATTAAAGACCCTAATGGATATGAAAACTTAGTTGATACTACAGCTATTAATATAATGGATAGAAAAGAGTTTG
>NZ_JANSFS010000008.1:0-18873 GCF_024742155.1 Mycoplasma zalophidermidis
AAAAGTTGATTACGAATCAAGCAAAAAGAACTTAACAGATACTTCTAACAACCTTGATGCCTATCCAAACACTAAAAAATGATTAGACTCTGAAATTGAAAGAATCAATAATACTCTAACTCAAAAATTAGGCGCATTACAAAAAGATTCGCCTACTTTTGCTCAAGATTCAATTGCTGCTTATGAACAAGCTCAAAAAGAACTTGAACAAGTTAAAAAACAAATTAACGACAAAAAAGCTCAAGAAACTAACAAAGCTCAACAAGAATATCAAGCATCATTATCCACATTAGAGCAAAACATAGCTAACAGCACCGATCCAAGTAGAGAATATATCAAAACTAAATTAGAGAGCGATAAAACAAGTGCGAACAATTTAGTAAAATCCAATCCAACTCCACAAGATTTCGCTAAGGCTAAGACAATAGTTGACAATGCAAACAAATTTGCGCAACAACAATTCCCAATCGCTAATAAAGACAAAGAAGCTGTTAACTATTACGACCAATTAAGTCAAAATGTACAATCATTCTTAAATGGGTTAGATGAGTCTTCACCTCAATATAACAAAATTAAAGAAACATTACAAAATGTTAAATCTGCTCAAGATGCTTTAGCTGGTAAAGAAGTTAAACCACATCCAAAAGAAGCTGTTGCTAATGCTGCCTTTGCACAATTGCAAGAATCATTAAACAAAGCCAAGGAAGATAAGTTTGCAATTGATAATTCGGTTGCTGAGTACAATAAACAAGTTGCTTTACTTGAAAAAATAGCTAGCGATCCAAAATACGCACAACAAAGTGATGCATTAAATTTGCAAAAACAAACTTCACAAGATGCTATCACACAAGCTCAAAACAATAAATCTATTACCGCTCAAAACTATATGGATCAAACCAAGGCTTTAAAAACTAAAATTCAGGAAGCGGCTGTCAATGTTTATAATTCAATTAATTCAGATGTTGATAATTTATTAACTGAACTTAATAAAAATAGTGAATTATACAAAGATGAAATTGCTGCTTTAAACGCCGCTAAGGATGCCAATAACAAAAACGGAACAAATAAAGTAAATGACTATGAAACTATTGTTGCTGCGCAAACAGCTTTACAACAAGCAATCGAAAACGCAAAAAGTTCTGCATTAGCAAAAGCAAAACAAGCCTATGAAAATTCAAAAACTCAGGCAGAAAAAGAGGCTAATGATACAACCGATCCTGCCCTAGCACAATTGAAATCAGATTACGAAAATAAATTAAACAAAATCAAAAACCAATTAATTAAAGATTTAGATAATCCAAAAAATGCCTCAACACAAAAACAAAGCGAACTTTATGAAGCTGCGCAAAAAGCATTAGATGTAGCTAAGACTGAATTCATTGAAGCTAAAAATCAAGCGAAAGCAAACAAAAACAATGAATATATTAAATTAGCTAAAGAAGTTCAAACTTACTTAAATAAAACATTAACAAATGGTTATAGTGACATTAATAAAACTTTAAGTGCAGTTAAAATTGAAACAGATAAAACATCCGGAACAGGCAAAAACCCAAGTTTAAGTCAAGCTCAAAGTGATATCAACAAATTGAACGAAGCTTATGCATTAGCCAAATCACAACAAGCCACTCGTGAACAAAAACTTAGTGATAAATCAAGTAAAGATAATTTAATTGCTACAACTAAATCTCAAATTCCGGCTGACGCTAAATATGAACCAATTAAAAATTCGCTGGATGACGCTAAACAACATGCCCAAAATACTTTAAACGCTGTATTAAACAGTGAACAATCGACCACTCCCCAAATCAACGACTCTTATGATGCATACTCAACTACATTGGTAAATGCAATTAATAAATCAAGTAAAGCTAAAGAATTTAAAGATAGATATGATGAATTAATGGCGATGCTTACCGAAACAAAATATGCATCGATAAAAAATGCAGCTAATACATTAGAACAAATAAAGGCGGCCGCAGATGGTTTTGGCAATATCAACAATACTGATACCAATGTTTTTGAAGGTGCTATTAATAAAATTAATGAAATTAAAAATCCGGTTGCACAAGCCAAAACTTCATTAGACACGTTAGAATCAAAAATAAATTCTTTACGCACATTACGCAATAAACATGGTAATGCCGACATTAGAAAATTACATCGTTTATTGATTGATAAGTTAAACAATAACTATAAGACTTCGATATTCGATTTAATAATTAATCCTCTTGAACCTAATCAATATGTGAAAGCTATTAATGAAGTCGATACTATGACAAAGAATAATAATGATGCTAATGATGTTATTGGTTCCTTTAATAATAAAGAAACTGAATTAAAAAAATTATTTTCAGATGAACCAGATCAACAAATTAAAAATAAAGCACTGCAACTTTTAAATAACGACATCACTAAAGTAAAATCAAAAGTTGTTAACAATATCGATTCATTTAGCACTACATACCCAGCAAACAACCCCGCATATCAAGAGTTAAACGATAAGTCCGCAAAAATTGTTACCGAATATACTTTGGGAAAAAATAAGTTGGAAGCCCTCAAACAAAATAAAGAACAATATTTAGGTATTTTAAAATATATTAAGAAGTATGAGAATGTTAAAAACATTAATAATGGTAAACCTAAATATCAAAAAATATATAACAATCTTTTGAAAGAATTATCAAAAGCAAATGATCAAGTAAATTATAAAGAGGAAAAAATACCTGCCGAATTACCAAGTATTGCCGCACTTAACGCGGCAAATAGTACTATTAATGAAGCGGTTAAAATTTTCAAGAAAGAAAGAATTTCTATTTTATTAAATGATATCAAAGAATTTCTTTCTAAAGACGAAAATGCAGACAATAACAAAATCATAGAAAACAATCAATATTATGCAAAAATATCACAATTAATCACAGAACTAAATAAAGTTAATGATAAAGTTGATGACTCACTAAATATTTCTGAAATTGATAATATTGAAATTCAGATAAATAATTTAATCAAAAACATAGACGATAATATTGATATTTATAATAAATACTACATTAATGCTAAATCAATAATTGATAAATACAACAACGAAATAATAAATAAGGAAGAGATATTTAATAAGTTAATAATTGTTGATAAATCAGATAATGATAAAATAAAAAATTATAGATGAGGCAAGTCGCTTAAAGAGTTACAGTCAAAAGCGTTAGATGAGTCGTTTGAAATCAGAAAAGATCGTATCGAAGTTCGAAATATTATTGATGCATATAGTAAAAATTATAATAATTTGTTAAATAAATTTAAATCAAAATCAATTAATGATATTAAGAGTATAAATAATTTTTCTCCTATAGACTTTAGTAAGATTGATTTTAAATCTTATTTAGATGTTTACGGAAGTGTTGCACAAAAATGGTTGACATTGAATAAAATTGATAATAGCGATAGTGTATTTAATGGTTCAAAAAATTATGACGGATTAAAAGGGTATATATTTAATGTGGCAAATTCCAATATTAGTTCAAACATCAAATCAAAATTTATAGAAAAATATAATAAAATAAAATCTCAGTCTAACATCAAGTTTAATGACTATGCAGAATTGAGAAATGTATTTGCCAACGGGATTAAAAATTACGAAATTGAAATGTATAAACTTCGTGATGTTATGAGAGGTTATCTAGGTTATGACGACAACAATAAACCAGGTAAATTCATAGTTGAATTTAGAAAAATATACACTAAATCTTATCTAGGGGTTGCTTGGAAGGAGTGAGATTATTTCATGCGGTATTGATTTAGACTACTTCGCTCAGGAGTATATGCTTATGAAAATTTCGAAACTTTTAAAACTATAAATGTTTTTGATAACGACAAAAAATCGACATTGACATTTAACTCAATTTTTGAGTATCTAAAATTTATTCAAGATAGAACAGACGAAACCAAAAGCAATAGTATTCAGTCGATGGCAAAGAGATTATTTGATAAATTTCAATCATTTTATGCAGTTTATTTGGGTAGGACACTTTATTGAAATAATTATTTTGTTAGAGATTATGATCAATATTGATGGGATACTAGTTATTCATATATTCCTTATCAAGATAAACGCATAAATTTTTCAGAATATATTAAAAATTTAATGATGAAGTCAATTATAGATAGATTTAAGCAAGAGAAATGAAACGCTCAGGCGACTGAATTATCACAATTAATTAGCAAAATTAATATTAAAAACGTAGGTAACAAAACCAGTTCAAAAGCATTTGCAAATCATATTAAACCAATTGAAGATTCTATTAATAAATTTTTTGAAATTATTGATGTTAAGCATCGTCCAAAAGCAGAATATGACTATAAACAATTAGTTTTTTGAGATGGTCACAACCTAAATTCCGAAGGTGTAAGACCATTAAAAGATATTTGTTATTTTGTATGGGGATTAAGTGGTAATCAAAAACAAAATTCTGATTTCAGAAGTTGAGAGAATAACCAAGATGATAAATCATCTTGAAGCTATTCGGAATATAAAGCTTCCGACATTCGATAATTTTTAAACAAATATTCATTTAATTTAAGATTTAAATAAGATTGCTACTCATTATAAAATACTTTAGTAAGAAAAATAAAAAGATATTAATAGACTTTTGCAATTATGTTAATAACGGCAATGTCTTAATGTCAATTTTAATATATAGCAATAGAAACTCGAATCTGCATGATTCGAGTGCCCAATTGAAAGTTCAAGTGCAACACAATAAGATAAGATTTTATTGTGGGCAGCTTGAACTTTTTAATAAAAAAAGCCTACAAGTACCGAGAGGCCCCCATATGTGTTATACAGTCGAAAAAAAATTTTTTATTCAAAAGTCATTTGAAAATCACATTTCGCGAGATCATATCAAGAGAATTAAAAAGAAGTCGTTCATTAATATTAAAGTAAATTAAGAAAATTCCAGTTTTCACAACATTTATGATCATGAAGAAGCGAACAAAAAATTAAAAATTAGACATCGCTATAAATATATGTTTAGATTTAGTGTTAATTTTGAATATGAAGAATTTAAGAAAATATTTTAAAAAACATATGACAAAAAGTTTTATGGTGTTAAAGCTACTTACTTTTATATTAAAGTTAATCATAATGTTAAAATACCATCCCAAAGAACGATTTTAATTGAATTAATATAAGCAATTGAGAAATAAAACGAAAAGATAGACTAAGACAATATTATAAAAAAAGAGAGTAAAAGACAAGCATTGGTGTTAAACAGATTGATAAAGATTGCCGAATATGTCTTTACAATATGAAATAGGCCAAAACACATTAATTCATGACAAAAATATGGTTATTGAGAAGCCGATCTAATCCTAGGAAAAAGAGCAAGTGGATACAAAAATATTTTGACTTTCACCGAAAGGATGACTAGGGTTGGTTTTGTCGCATTCGTCTCTAGTAAAGCCCCCATTTGAAATAAACGCTAAATTAAAAGAGTTAATTAAACATAAGAAATTGCTTATTTAAACTATAACAATTGATAATGGACTTGAATTCGAAAAAATAGGAATACTTGCCAAGCGACTAAACATAAAAATTTATAAAGCGGAACCATATGCTTCATTTCAAAGAGATTCTAATGAAAATTGAAATGACTTTATTCGAAGAGAGTTCAAAAAAGATTTTGATTTCAATTCTATTAATGATGACAAATTGAATTACATTGTGGAAAAATAAATAAAATGCCAAGAGAACTATTATCATGAAATTATTTTGCGAATTTATTTATGAATAAAAATTATTGATTAAAAAAAATAATTTGGTTTTCATAAAATCCATAATAAATCCCCGATGTTTCGGGGATTAGTGAGAGAAGTCCTTGTCGGTAGTGGTTTGAGGTGAGATTTATGCTTACTAAAAAGATAAATCTGAATAAACATTCGAAAATTAATAGTAGAAAGAATTCTAAGTCAGAAAACTGTTGATTTAGGTTAAATTAAAATTAAAAAACCGAAACTATTTTTCTACAGTTTCATTTGTGTTTTTTATAATGAAAACACGTTATTTAACCCTAAATGATATTTTTAATATAAACTTTAAAAATATATAATAAAATATCAAGCGCAATTCTGTTACACTTGATATTTTATTTGGGATACAACATTAATCAAATAGATATGTGTTGTATTATAAATTTATTCAATGAACTTTAATGCTATTAAACCTTTTTCAATAACTTTTTCAAGAGGCTCGATTATGTCTTCTCACTTTTGTATATTTTTTTTGTATTTGTTTAAGTGAATTGATAATTTGTTAATTTCAGCTTCTAGTTCTAGTTTTGCAATTAGCATATTATTATCCTTATCATTACCCATTTTTATTTTTTCGGATAATTTTTTTATAAAATTATTTGCTATTTCATAAATAGAGTCTGGTCTGAATTCGCGTCTACGTTGGAATCATCCATGACGTGACATTCAGTTTGCCGAATCGGCATGAATATTAGCACGTGATAGTTGTGCGATTGCTCTTAATATTTCAATTCTGTTAGAATTGCTATTTTTTAGGGCGTTTTGAGCATACTTTAATGCATTATCCAGCATAAAACAAATTCCATCAAATCTATAATTATCGTTATGATTTTTGTAGATTTTCGTATAAATGATTCTATTTTTTCTGGCCAACATTATTTCAGCTTCTAACCTATCTAAGTCAGTTTTAATTTCATGTTCGCATGCATTAATTAGTAAATTAGCCTCATCATTAGCTTTATATAATTTCTTTAATGCGTTTATATATTCTGTTTGATTTGAAGGGTTTGTTTTTTCGATTTTGTCTATCGTTGCCGTTAAATTGTTATAAATATCAGTAAATTCTGGTATTTTACTTATATTTTTTTCTTTCAAACTATCTAGTTTGGCCTTGTTATTTTTTATAATTTCTATAATTTTATCGGGTTTAAAATAGCTTCCCTTACTATTATTATAATATTCGGTAAGGTTTATAGCATATTTCAGTGCATTGTTTGCTTCGTTTATTTCTTCTATGCTTGAATTATTATTGTCTAAAATTTCCTCAGCAGTTTTAATAGTTTTATTAAGATATTCTATACATTCTATGATGTAAAATCCATTATAGGGGTCGCTAGCATAACTGTTAAAAGTTGGATTAGATGTAAGTAATCATTTATCAGCTTGCGTTTTATTATCTTTAAGTTGTTTTATTGCTGGGACTTTTTCTTCATTAAGTGATTGTAAAATATTTTTGGCTTTTTCTTCTAAAAGACTTAGAAGCTCAATATTTTTCTTTGTATTTTCGTAAATCAAATTATCGGATTTATTTAAATTTTGGTTAGCTGCTTCTAGAGCTGTTTTTAATTCATTCAGTATCTCAATTACGTCTTTTCTTTTTGCTTGTTTGCCGCGTACATTTAGTAATTTAGATTCAATACTTCTGACATCAGCTATTTTTTGTTCTAGCTTTTGTTTTTCAAGTTTGATTTTATCAATAATTTGACGTAAAACTTCCTTGTATTTTGAATTTATATTTTTCAGATCAATAATACATTTTTTTAATACATCAATATCAATAAGAGAATTCTGGTTGTTGTGTATATTTTGAGAGGAAGTGATTTCCTTATTTAAGGTTTCTATTCCTTCTTTAACATCTCTTTCTAAAGCTAGTTCGCCTTTTATCTTTTCAAGTTGTATTTTTATATCTTTTGACTCATTAATAGTGGTTAATAATATTTTTCTAATTTCTTCTATGTTAGAGTTAATAAAGTCAAAAATATTATTAATTTCTTGAATTATGTCCTTTAAAGACTGAATAGCTTTTTCAATTTTTTCTAATAATGAATTATCATCTTTCAATGTATTGTCCGAATTTTCCAAGACCATATTTAATTTGTTTTTAGTATCGGTAATATCAAGACCAAAAAGTTCATTAGATGTTACTTTTTCCAGTTTAACTTTTGATTCCTTTGTTTTGTCTATTAGACTTTTCAATTCAACTTTATATTTATTTTTTTCATCTTCAACTGACTTTATAGCGGCTTCACCTTCTAAAATAGAATCTTTTATTTTTTGAATTAGTTGTTTTATAAAGATAAAACTATAAAGTTCAATTGCTGATATAGATTTTGATTTTTCTATAATATTAATTAGCTCTGTTTTGGCTTTTACAACTTCCTGATTATTCGCTTGTTTGCCAATAATTTTTAATAATTTTAATTTGATTTCATCGGCTGTTAATGTAGTGTTTCTCATCTCAGTTTTCAAGGTATTAAGTTTTTCCAATAATGAATCCAAAACAACTTGAGCCAGTTGTTTTGATTTTTTGATTTTTTCAATACAATCTTTAATTTCTGTCATTGTAGAGTTATGTCTGTTAATGACTTTTTGACCTTCATCAATTAAAATTTTTAAATCATTTTTTGTTTTTAAGGCATTTTGCATATCAGTATCGCCATCTATTATTTTTGATATTTTTTCTTCAATAAGTTTAGACTCAACAATTAAATCACGCAAAATAACTTTTTGATTGTATTCTTCAGTATTTAAGGCCGAAATGATTTTGTTTGCATTATCTATTGCATTACTCAAAACAATAATTGTTTCGTTAATTTTGTCTAATTTAGCACCAATATCATCACGAACCAATTCTGCAGCATTTATACTTTGTTTCATTTCTGATTTTACATTTTGAATAGGTTGTGTGTTAATGAAAAGTTTAATATCGAATTGATCTAGTTTGAATTGCGTTGTTTTGGCTAAATCGATTAATTTTATTAATTCTTCTTTACTGTTAATTGATTCGACATCAAAATTGTTTAAATCTTTTTGCGTTTTAATTATTTTTTGTTCTAATTTTTTTATTAGTTTTCTAAGATTGTCTAGTTCTGAATTAGGATTATTTTTAATATTTTTTGCATCCTCTAAAAGATTGTCTAGTTCTCTTAAATAATTTTCTATTTGTGTATTATTGTTTTGAACATTTTTCATTTTTTTAAGAATATCATTTTTAACAGTAACTAAATTGTCAATCAAATTACCTATTTCTGTAATTAAAGGTCTATTTTCCGTAATTTTAAATGCGTTTATATCGATTGAAACTATTCCTGTATAGTTGTCTTGATTATTTATTTTGTCTGTGATATTTACACTAACTAAAACTTCGTTGTTCTTTACAACACTACTCAAAAACCTAACGCTGTATGAACTGGCGTTGATTAAGTTATTTAATACCGGCTTTATTTTTTTATTATTTAAACCTAAACTAAATTCTTCAGGTGTTACCGTTTTATCACCGGAAATAGATAATTTTGAATTTTGGAAATCAGTTTGAGATGTCCTGAATTTATTCAAAACTAACTTAGATGTTGTTTGTCGTTTATTTTTTATTAAATCAACGCTAATATAAACCTCCGATGTCACATCACCTTGTTCGTTTTTTCATGTTTTAGAACCGGTAATAAAGATATTTTGAACTGATTTAGATTTAACGAAACCGTTATTTTGAATATCACTAAGTTTTAATTCATAGCATTTAATATCGCTAAAATCAGTTCTATTTAATATAAAATCAGAATAGTTTGATTGAATTGATAAACCCGTTGCAGTTAATGTTGATATAACCCCCCCCTAATAGTATATTGATAGTTTTTTCTTTTAGATACATATAATTTCTCCTTAAATAAGTTATAGTATTTTAATTATTATACAATATATAAAAAATATTGGAACCTTGGACTACTATTAAATTCTGAAGGTGTTAAATTTTATTTATATTTTGATTTGGTTCAAAATGATTTGAAGATATTTTTGGTTTTAACCTTTTTAAAAAAATACATAATCAATTAACTCATTTTAACTTTGGTATATAATGTTCTCATTATGAATATTAAAGCGGTTCAAAAGTTATTTTCTTCACTATTAATTGTATCTACACCATTAGCTTTTGCTGTCTCGTGTCGCCATTCAACAAATATCTCAACAAAGAAAACTGAAAATATAGCCGAAGATAAAAATAATGGTGGCGATGGTAGTAAATCCGAAAATAAAGACAATAAATTAGACACATTGGATACATCTGAAAACGTGCGTAATAACATACCTAGTTCAGATACCAAAATGGATAAAAATAACGTGAAAATGGATTTAACTAATAATGATAATTCTAAATTATCTACCGCAAAAAAATTTATATCTGATATAAAAAGATATTTAAGTGATAATAATGAAAAACTTAGAAAATATGAAATAGATACGACCGATATTTTTAAAGAAATAGATAATTTAAGTCAGATTTTAAACTCAATCATTATTGTTCCTGATCAATTTGAATTTTATAAAACGAAAATTAATGAATTAAAGTTTGAAATTGAAGAAGGATTAAAAATAAGCGAATCGAATTTACAAAAAATCGATGAAATTAGCAAATATTATGAATTAAAAAAGAATGAAACAATTAAGTTAAATTCTATGATAGATAATTTTAAATGGATTAGCAATGATAAAAATCTTAATTTAATACTAAAACAAGTTTCTGAAATCTTTGTTAATTTTGAAATAGGTTTTATAGAAAAAGGCCGAGAAGCTATTCAATCTCTAAAACCGTTTCATACCGATAAAAAAATCATGTTGGTTAAAATGAATTTGCAAAATTTATATTCAGATTTTAATGAAAAACTATTTAAGGTGTTGAATGAAGAAACTAATAAATTGATCAATTCAAATAATAGTTTGCTTAAAAATTTAAAACAAAAATATGCTGAATCAAGTTATAAATTATCAAATGAATTATTGTCTTCATATATCAT
Organism: Mycoplasma zalophidermidis; assembly: GCF_024742155.1. Lineage (NCBI taxonomy): Bacteria > Bacillati > Mycoplasmatota > Mollicutes > Mycoplasmatales > Mycoplasmataceae > Mycoplasma > Mycoplasma zalophidermidis. The sequence goes on from NZ_JANSFS010000008.1 coordinate 10,818, forward strand.
TACTAAAAAAGAGCATACCGATATAATTTATTTAATCGAAACTGCAAAATTAAGTAGTTTTTCAATTAAAGAAATTACCTTATTAAATAAATTTCTCGATTCGGCCAACAACATTAAAAATTTATTTGAAAACGTGAAAAGCAAAATTGAAAACGATAATCATTTTAAAGGTGAGGAAAAAACCAGAATAATAGATGACATCAACAAAAATATCAAAAAATTAGATGATAATACTACGGATAATACAATTAACATAAATTATTTATCAGATATAAAAAATGTAACTGATTTAATTTCCAACTCCGAGCTATTAAAAAGTTTATTATTAGATAGCCGCCCAATATCAGATTAAAAGGTTTGTTTTGTATTTTCTATTCACACACAAATATTATTAAATGTAAACATTAACAACAATATTGTTATTTTCAATTTTATAAAAGTAAAGTAATATCTACTAAGTGTCGTATTTCAAAATTCTCAATTGTGGTTAAATTTGATTGCAATACATTTTAATTGTAGTGACAATAATTGTTTAGATTAGTGTTTTTCTATATGAATTGTTTATATAGAAATAAAATGAATTAAAGACATAAGTTAACTATCACAATCAATTACTTATTGTTATCAAATTAAATTACAACCACAACTTGAAGGTGTCATTTTTTATGAATAATATAATTTAATTTAGATTGTGAGATTAAAAAAACAACTTGACTAATTTTGTTAAGACAAATTCATACAGAAAATTTTGGAATACAATGCAATATTTATGATTATTAACAGAATATAGTCTGATGTTATTTTTTATAAATGTAGTTAAAACTCACGTTAATTCACTGTTTTAAGACATATTATTATTTTCATCTTGAATATTTAAAAAGCTGAGTACTTGCATAATTAAATAATTTAGCTGTACTCGGCTTTTATTTACTAATTTCGTAATCATGTAATTAAAAAACTTATGTAGTGTTATTTCTTAATTTTTTTTATAATAAAGTAAACGGGAACCCCAATAATAATTAATATTAAACATGATAAGAATGTATATAAGATTATTTTGTTTGAGTCGGCTGGAAAGTTTTTAACTACATCTTTATTATTGTTTTTCGTAATATTAGAAGTATTTTGCTTTGCCTTGTTATCAATTATAGGATTTGTTCGATCTTTATAATCATTGTTGTTTTGCTTATTTGAATCATCACTACCCTGATTTGCATTATTAGGAATATTGTTTGACTCAGTTGATTCACTATTTTGCTTATTTGAATCATCACTACCCTGATTTGCATTATTAGGAATATTGTTTGACTCAGTTGATTTACTATTTTGCTTATTTGAATCATCACTACTCTGATTTGCATTATTAGGAATATTGTTTGACTCAGTTGATTTACTATTTTGCTTATTTGAATCATCACTACTCTGATTTGCATTATTAGGAATATTGTTTGACTCAGTTGATTCACTATTTTGCTTATTTGAATCATCACTACTCTGATTTGCATTATTAGGAATATTGTTTGACTCAGTTGATTCACTATTTTGCTTATTTGAATCTGGCAGAATATTTAATGGGTTTTCTGAATTTTTTAAATCATCAATTTTATTAACTTTGATTGATGCAAAGGTATTACGATATAATGCAGAGTCGCTCGCTGTGTATCTCAATTCAATATTATTTATTCCTTTTTTTAGACGTGCGGGATTTAATACTTCTCAACCTGGTCCATAATTTAAATCACCACTGTTAATATAATTATCGTCTACATCTATTGTAAAGTTAGAATTATGGTAATAAGTTCGATTGTTGATTTTTGGATACAATCCAACATTAATTGTGAAGTATTTTTCATTTATTCCGGTGTAATTGTTTATCCCCTTGAATTTTATTAATCCATATCCCACTTTTGAGGAATCTTTATAGAATTTACCATTTTTGTCAAAATTCTCTGAATAGCTTAGTGTGTAATCTTGATTTTCAGTTAAAACTGTACCATTAAGATATAATGTTGGTTTTGGGCGAAGATATTCACCGTATCTATATAAATTTTCCTTATCAATTTTTATATTTGCGTTTATTATGTCATTATTTTCATTTTTTTGTTCATTATTTTGTTTATATTCATCTTTTGTAAAAGCTTTTATTCTGGCAACGCCATTAAATTCCATTTGACTGCTTACTCATTTATTGTTGCGTATAACATAACTTAAATCCAAATCTGAATACTCTTCATCAGAAAATTTTAATTTAGCATCATGTTTGTCATTGTCAACAGAAACAACAATTGTAAATTTTTGATTAGGTTCTAATTTTATATTTTCATCTAGGAAGACGGTTCTCAATCCGCCCTCATCAAATTGCGCTGTTTTAGTTGTTTTTAAAACTGCGTTACTATCACTATAAGTAAGCGGGTTTATATCAGCATTTTCTGTGTTTGCATAGACTTTTACAGTTACTCGTGCGTTCTTTCCGTCAATTCCTACATTAATTGATTTTAAATATTCTTGTGTATTTAAGTTTGTTTTTTTTGACTTGAAAGATACTGCTGCTGTTTTTTCGTTTGCATTGTAAATATTTCTTAAGAAACCATCGTAATAATAGTTATGACTATATTTATTTTTGCCTGCATAATTGAAGGTGAAGGTGTTTGCAATATTTGTTTCATATGATACATACATGTATCCTTTTTCTAAAGTGTTGGGTCCTCAACTATTTTTTACAATTCAACCACCATTTCTTTTTGTACCGTCACCGAACTTTTCACTAGGTATATTATCATCTCACCCAACTATTGTGGCAGCATGTGCATATTTTTTAAGTGTTAATGGTGCGGTTTTTTCATTGTAGTATGTGATTGCGTCGGTTGTTGAAAAACTAAAACCGACCGCACCGTTTTGTACAACGTGCTTTTTAATTGATTCAATGTTTTTGTGATCAATTTCAATGAAGTCTTCTGCCAAATATGGAACTTCAAGATCATAACTTTTAAAATCACTCGTTTCGTTTATCAAGTTGTTTCACTGTAATACTGAGTAGCCTGCATCATAGGTATATCCCACGCTGTTTCATGTATCATCATTATATACATCCGAAGCTGAATTTCTCAATACATCCGCTTCTTTAGATCTGTTTTTAGTTTTGTACGCTATTGATAATTCAGATAAATCTATCGAATCAGCAATTTTATATAATCCATTTTTTACAATGTTTGCTTCGGATACTCCGATTATTGAGAATGCTCAACATATATCCGAAACTTGCCGTCTTACTGGAGACAGTATATAATTCTCTCTTTGGTCATATTTGCTTTGTTTTCAAGGTTCAACATTATTGTGCTCGGAATTTGTCGTTGCTGATATTGCGACTGCAGGCAGAGTAATAGGCAAAAGATGTAGTAAAGATTTTATTTTCATGATTCCTCTCATATATATAATAAATTTAAATTAAATTAATTTTAAATAATTAATTATCAGTATAATGCATAAATTATAGTTATATTTTATATTTAATATTATAAATTTATATTTTATTTCATAAATATGATATGAAAAGTGCTTTACTGCCGGTGATTTACCTCAAAATTAATTGGTTGTGTTATAATGTTGCGTTATAATTGTTATACTTTTCATGAGTATAAACGCTAGGAGAAAAAAATGAAACGAAAATTCTTATCGTTATTGGTGACATCTACTGCTCTTACCTCTATTGCCACAATTTTATCAATTATTAATTTCGTAAGCGTTAATAACCTAAATTTCATTGATAAGAATATAGCGATAAACGATATAAGAACTAGTAAAAATAAATTTGAAATGGTTGATAATTATAAAAAATGATCAATTCTTAATAAAGTAAATAAAATTTCTAAAATATCTGATGCAAAAAATAGTATAAATACTTTTAAAAACTTAACGGATGAAGAAAAATCGGATTTCATCAATAGATTAGAACCGATTTTAATTAACAAACAGAGCGAAATTGATGATGTTATTAATTTGGCTCTTTCATTAAATAATTCCAAAAAAATACAAAAAAATAATAGCAACTTAATAGATTATGATATTAATCAATTTAATTTCATTGATAATGCTTCAAAGAAATTATTTAAGGATAAGCTGTTAAAAACAGACGATAATGATAAACGAAATAACCTTTTAAATTCCATTCAAAATGAAAACAACAATAATAAAAAAAATAAAATAGATTGTGCTGTTAATGAAATTAAACAACTTATCTCATTAACAAATGAAGATATTGCTGAAATTGAGAGTAAATTAATTCCTGGATTAATCAATTCACAAGATCAAATAAATAAAGTTGTTAGTGAAGCCCGTTTTTTAAACACAAAACGTGAAACTATTCACGATTTGGAAAAATCAGTTTCAGTAGCGGATGGAACCAATTTTAAAGAAAATACGATAAAATCAATTTTAGAAAACAAAAGTTTAGATAAAAAACAAATAGATAAATTAACTGATAATTACTATTTAGAGCAAATCAATAAATTAATCGATTTGGGTGAGCGTGAAACAAAGCCAAGACAAGAGATAAAAGAGGCGTTGCAGGTTGCGAAAGACAAACTTAAAAATGAAGGGGGCGAAAACATACGGGATATATATGAACAATTAGTCGATTCTACAATCAAATTTACAAGCGAACCAAATAAACTTGAAGGAGTAAACATTTTTCATATTAGTCCGCCAGCCACTCTTTATTCATTGCATAAATTAACTCCATTTCTTTTTAATGAATTCACAGATTTTGGAAATCAATGAGAAGAACCTGTTAAAAAATATTTGATGCATGTAAAGAATGATTACGATAAAAAATTTAAAAAATTTATCAAAATCGCAGCCGACCCTCGTCTTGTTTCGTTAGAAGATCAAAAATTTTATGGTTCTTATTTCTACTCAATCTTAAACAAAGAAACAATTTCGTCAATATTCAATAAAAATTGAAACTTGAATAATCCTTCAAAAGAACAAATAGAAAAATTAATTAGTGTTGTGCTTGAGGAAACTAAAAAGTCTGAAAAGACCCCTGATTTTGATTATATTAATTCAATAAATAGGATTTTGATTGATTATTCAAAAGTATATAACTCATATACCAAAGATTATTTTTGTTGAGATTACCGCGAAGATCCAATCACCTATTATGAAAATATTGAACGTAATAATTTAATTAATGCTTATGATTATGAAAAAGTAATTCATAATTATAAATTCAGATATAACCCTTATTTAAAAGCGATTGTTTCTAAAGAAGAAATTGACAAAATAAATAATATAATAGATTTTTCAGTTGAAATTTTAACCAAAAATATTCCTCAAATCTATACTGATGCAATTTATATTATTTTAGATGGAATATTAGTCCCATCTAATAAAGATTCCTATTTGCAAAAATTAAAAGACAAAAATTTCTCAATTTTAGGTGTGGAAGATACCGTAAATCACATACAAACTAAAATAGAATCTAACACTCACGATTTAGAAACTATTTCAAATATTTACCTAAAAATTAAGAAAACGTATCCACTAAAAAACAATTCATTTCAAAAATTAGTTAATTATATTTTTACTAATGGTAACTTGCACGATTTTAGTTTTTTATCGTTTATGGTTGAATATGATCCAAGTTTTCGTTATGCGCTTATAAGCGAAGCGCCTACTCACCTTTATAATATGATTGATACCTTGCCTATTTCGGATAGGTTCAAAATTTCAAAAGAAAGTTTAAAACAAATCTTTATTGAGTTTCATCAGCTATTAGATGCTATTGCGATGCAAGTTTTAACACCTGAACAAGCTATAAATAAATTACAACAAAATGCGATATATGATTTTATTTGAAAATTTCAAATGTTCGTTAATAACTTACCGAGATCTGAATATATGATTGATAAAGAAAGAAATATAAATGATTCTTTATTAGAACTTAAATCTACAATTGAAAAATCAAAAGAGATAAAAAATGTTGGTGGAGTATATTTTGATGCTGAAAAACTAAATAAATTAGCGAATAAACATTTCAATGATGATGATTCGCAAAATAAGTTAACATTACAAATCATTAATTTATTTTTAGTAAACGATTTATTGTATAACAAGTATCCATCCCGTTTTTATTACAGATTTTTTGGACTTGGTGAGAGAGCTATTAAAACCATTGTTGATATTGATATTTCTCGTTTAAATAGTTTATATCCCTTAATAACGGAAAACATTGAATTATTTAAAAATTATAGTAGTAGCGAAAAAATAACTCAAAACGAAATTTTAAAAAATATTTCATTTGCTGATGTTAATAATATTTATACATTTTTAGGGAAAATAACATCAGCGAATAAAGTTGAACGTCAAAAAAATATTAAGGAATTACTAAGAGATATTGACGATATAATTAATAAAGTTTCCGCCATTCCTGATTTAAATGAGTTAAAAATACAATTAGAAGAAAATAAATCTATTATCCAAGAAATTGTTAAAAAAATTGATAACGAGACTGATTTATCTTTTAATTACAAAGTTAGATTAGATGCATTAAAGCCGATTTCCGACGCTGATTTTTATGATGAATTATCCAAAAAAGGGAAAGAATATATAAGATTAATGGTGGCCATTGCTCCATTTAAAAATAATAGTTATAACATAAAAGAATTTATTAGATTATTTACTGACAATGAAAACAATTCTGATAATGTAATTCTCAACTCTCTATTTGGCGATAAAAAGCATGGTTTTATACAAAAATATGGTGAATCGGATACATTGTATTCTTCTTCTCATCATTATTTTAACGATTATGTATCTGCCGAGTGAAAAAGTGAATGAGATTCAAAAAAACATCTACTAGACCAATTCAAAGATGATATACATATAAATTATAACGACAATAACAATTATGCTAATAGTATTTCCTTATCAGAATCAAACAAGAATAAATTTACTATCTTAAATAGTATGGTAAGCAATATATTTGATTCATTGAAAAGTAAATTATTTAATGCTTTCATTACTCACTATAAAGTGAATGAATCAAAAGAAAAATTCAATCTTAATAAATTATCATATTTTAACAACTATTCCAACTATACTAATGAATCAATCAAAAATGTTAAACACAGATATGATAAAGTTTATGAATATCTGTCTGATATTATTTACAATGGATTATTACAAGTTGATGGGAATGTTTTGAAAAAAATAGGTGATGAATTCGGATGAAACATTTACAATAATCAATTATTTTTGTTTGTGACGATGAATATTGCACAAAATTACGATAAAATTAAAGTTGTTTTAGACAAAATCAATAATTTTGTTAATTCAATTACAATCAAAATGACCGATGCGGAAATGGACGATGCATTAAATACGTTTATTTCGCAAAACGATGATTTTTTTAAAAAACAAATTAATTCTTTAGATAAATTGCAATTTAATCATAATTAGATATTATTTTTTCTTTTACCATGAGGTAAAAGTTTTTTATTATTTACTGTAATTTTATTTTGATAAAAAACATTGTTTTTGGTAGATTACAAGATATATATGTTTAAGTAAAATAGGAATATTGTTATTTTGCTGAGAATTAAAAGAATTTGATTTTGAAGCAAACAGTTTAATAAAACTTTTTACATTAAATTAGATGGAGATAAAATAAGGTACTAAATTTAATATTAATATGTCTTTTATTAACTGATGTGATTTACATGATTTTTAAATGATTATTAACCATAAATAAATCAAAATTAATAATTTTTTATTCGTGTACAAAAAAACAAAAAAAATTTTGATTGTTTTTGAAATGATGTATATTTATATCAGCAAGTTAAATCAATCATAAAAATAACTAAAAAAATTAAAATTTATTTTATATCTTTTAAAAAATATGTTATTATAATGAAGCATTTTTAAATTGCAATTGTTCTTTGAAAACTAGATATATAAACATGACGAAGTCAATTTTTTCGAGAGTTTGATCCTGGCTCAGGATGAACGCTGGCTGTGTGCCTAATACATGCATGTCGAGCGAAGTACTTTTGTACTT
>NZ_JANSFS010000009.1:0-5340 GCF_024742155.1 Mycoplasma zalophidermidis
TTAATGTTTGCTTGATTAATTCATTATTAACATTGTCATCGAAAAGTTTTGTATCAAAATATTCAATGTTAAAAACATTAAGATTTTGCTTATAAGGTTTATTCTTTTCTAGTCATTTAAATGATTCTTCTTTTGTACCTTTACCGCTATTTATTCTATAAAGTCTTTCATAAGTTACATCATATGCTATGTTATTTTCATTATTAGTAACTAATGTAAAAGTTCTATTTCCACCATCTTCTCTGTTTAATTCCATAACAGCGTGACCTGTGGTACCAGAACCGGCGAAAAAGTCTAAAATACGGGCGTTTTTGTTGGGGCACGAGTTTATTAATTGTTTAATTAAATTAATTGGTTTGGGGTAGTCAAATTCACCTTTATTTAAAACGTTATTTAAGTCTGCCTTACCTTGAGAATTTGAAAACTTATTATCTAGTAATTTAGAGGACGATCAGTCAATCCCTGGGAATTTATTAACAATAGAGTATTCATTATTGCTTGTAATAATTTCTCAATCTTTATAATTTTTAACATAAAGAATTCCTTTTTTATTTTCAACTATAAAATCATTTTTCACCATTCATTTTATACGTTGTTCACTAAAAGATCAGTTTTTATTGTTTCTCGGAAAAAAGATTTTGTTATTTAAATTTACGCCAAAAACATAAGACTTATTTCCTCCACCTCCATCAAGAGGATGTTTTAATGTATATCTCCCTCTTCAATCTTCGTATTTGTAATCATCTCATTCACTTTCTATTTTTTTAAATTTATATACTTTGTTAACATTTTTATAATAAACTAAAACATAGTCATTATCCTTTTGTATATTAGACGTGCCGAAACGCCCCCCGCCTTTTTTAGTAAGTCTTGAAAGACAAGCTCCAAAATTCTCCTCCCCAAAAATTTCATCCATTAATACTTTTAAATAAGCTTGTTCTGTATCATCAATTGATACAAAAATAACCCCATCTTCTTTCAATAGGTTCTTTGCCATTCTTAAACGTTCGCTCATCATATTTAGTCAACCAGTACGACTAAATTTATCACGATAAATAAATTTTGAAGCTGCGATATCATCTTTTTCGCCATTTTTTAAACTATTTCCATCGCTCAAAGATGATTCAGTATTATAAGGAGGATCGATGTAAATTACATCGTAAAATGCATTGGTGTCGCTAGCGACTCTCTCTCTCTCTCTCTCTCTCTCTATCACTAATAGATTCTTTAAAGCATCATAGTTTTCACCAATAATTAGAGTATTTTCAAATTCTTGGTGATTAAACATATCATTAATAAATGATTTTTCATTATCTTTTTTAAGTAAAGCTAAAGCTGTGTTTTTGCAAGCTGGTGCTTCATCGAAAACAAAACCAATTTTTACTCTTTTAATTAAAAATTGATATACATCTTGTAAATCTTTTTCATCTGTTCTTTTTAAGATATTAATTATTAGATCTTTTTGGTCTTGATTAATATCGTGTTTTGATATTTCATTTATTTTATTAATATAATCATTTAAGATTAATTCTTTGTTCATATTTTCTCCTTATTAATACATCAGCTATTTTTTAGCTAATTAAAATTATATTAAAATGAGTGCGCTTTGGGAATATATTTTAATTAGCGACGATAAATGCAAGGTGAAATAAATGACTATATAAAATAATTTAAAGATACAAAATGCTAAATATTTATTTACAAACCATTTTAGTAGCATTAGATATAAAAAAATGTGAGTTAAAGGAATTTTAAAATTTTGTATATGTTTAATTTTGAATTAATTCATACAAAACAACGTAAACAATGAATTAAGAGGCACAAACAAAATCAAAATCTGAATTACTAAAAACTTTTTACTTTTTAATAAAATTCCAAAAATTACTTTCTATTAGATATAAATAACTGATTAATAAAATTGAAAAAACACTTTTTAATATAAAAAAACGCAAGATTACAAAAAAAGTGGTCTTGTTTTTTTGTTGAATTAAGACTTCTAAGTGCCTTATCAAGACCAGCAGTATGTCAACCAATTTCAACCGTAATACCTTTAATTCTACTTGCCATAAACTTCCAACTTTCCTAAAAAATGGGCATAAAAAAATGTCCAACCATAATTTGACTAGGCATAAAAAAGCACCTACAAAATGTAAATGTCTTAAGTTTGTTTTAGTTAAATTGCTTATTATTCTTAAAATTCGCCAAATTCATTAATGTTTTCATCTAAATAACGGTAAACTCTTTTTTGTTTATCTCGACAAAAAACACAGGATTAAACTTTTCATTACTAAAGCTTAAATCATTGTTAAGCAAGCTATCGCTTACTAATCTTCTTGTGATTTTAAAAATTATGGTTAAATATCCATCAATTTCCAATATTTTTTACACTTTACACTCTATATTTATAGCGCACTTATCTATAAGCGATGCATCTATAGTTTTAACAATTATATATTCGAGATTTAACTTTCAAAGTTTATCTATACCACTAAAAAATCCTGTACCTTCTATTTCTTTCATCGTGTATTTGCTTGAAATATTTACGCTAAATTCCATTTCTTTTTTATATTATTAGCTAAATTGCTTACATCAACAGTTGCTATTACTAACATATCTCCCAAACTATATGATGAAGATAATTTAGTGATATTATATCTAAATTTGCATCTTTACATCCTATGATTATAATCGGAAATGCATAATACAACTTTGTTGTTGATAATTCTTTCTTATTTGACATTCCTGATTTTCGAATACATTCTTCTTAATTTGCATTTATTAATATTAAAACTATGAACAACTTATCTAATTATTAAAAACTTCATCAGCAAGATTAATACAAGAATCAATCACTTTATCCCAATTTGTATCCTTAACAAAAAATGATTGTTTTTCGAAGTTAGTCCATGCTTTTCGCATGATTTCACTTTCTTTAACATCTACTAAAATCTGTTTATAATCCTTCAACACACCTAGCGTTCCTCTTTTAGTGGCTGTTTTTATAACTGCTTCATGCAATACCTCAATTGAATAGTCGTTTCCCCCCTGTTATTAGAAAAATATCGTAGAAATCTCTCATTCTAGTATTAGCTGTTGATCTCGCTATCATGGTTTCTAATTTTTCTGCTAACAAGGTCTCTATGTTATATGTGAGTAATGAGATATATCTATCTTCAAACATTAGGAAATATTTGTATTCTATTGCTCTTGGTGTAATAGCGTCTCCCGTTGATAAATCTATTTTTATTGCTTGTCTAATTTTCTCAAAATACCCATCAATGCTAAATCTAATACCTGGATAGTCATGTTCTTCCATAATTAATGCACTATTAACCATCTTAAAAGTAACGCCATCAGCAAGATCGACACTCATAATATTTTCTACTATGTTTCTAGCTTCCGTCTCGCTTAGAGTTAGACTTTTAACTGTGGTGTCAATATCCATTGTTGCCCTCGTATCAAGACCAACAAGTGATGCCACAAGGATTCCACCTTTAACAATTAAATTGTTTTTATAATCAGACCTAGAAACCCTTTCCAAGAAACGCTCCATAAAGAAATTCCGAAGATAAACCTGCGATTTCTTGCTATCCCCACCAGTTAGATTATTTATTTTATCTTTTAACTGTCTTGAACTCGTTATCACAAAACCACCTCCAAATATCCCCTAACAATATCTTGAATATTAAACTCTTTAGCATACCTCATAAGTTTGGAAATATTTTTATCTGCTCTAGATAAATAATTCTTTCATGCAGTAGAATAAATCTGAACATCAGTCTTATCCTTATTCCTTACTAAATCACACACGCTTCGCTCTAAATCATAAACTTTTACATCATGGCCAAAAGCTGTTTGAATAACACTTTGCCCGAGTTCATATTTTTCTTCATCTAACTGATATACACGAATATTCTTTTTTCTAAGATGCGTAGCATTATATCCTGCTTTTACTGTCACGCTAATATCCAAAGGTTCTCTATCCATCAGACTATGCAAGTACAGAGCTGTTTCATGCGAAAAAATCGCTCGAGGATTAGAATTAGAAATAACATATAACTCGTCATCCCAAGCATCTGGTAACTTATATAAACCCTGCGTTATGCGAACAAGGTTATTTTTCCTTTTGAAAGTTGTTAAAATAGTAGAAGACACACCCTTACTAAGAGCTAGTGAAGTATCTAAATAACCATTATTCTCATCAACTATTTTCATTAATAAATCTTGATAACTCACAGTATTCACTTTCCTTTCACGCTCTATATTCTAACATAAAGGAGCGTGAAATAAAAGTTTTAGTATGAAACTTTTTTGCAGGAACAACTTATTAGAACTTGTCAAAAATTTTTACCTTCTTCTTTCTTATCTTTCTTAGGTTTTTCATTAGTTATTTCATAATATCTTTTTGCTATCTCAATTAGATCATTTCTATCAAAAATATCTCAATCAAAATTTGGTTCTTTTCTAGGTATTTCTGAGCCCGTTTTTCTATCTTTGCCTTTTTTTGGTTAATAATTTTTATTTCATTCCTAAATTATAATATTTAATTATTTTTGCAATTCTCCTTGCGAGATGTTTTCTCTTAACAAACTTTGTTTTTGGAGAAATATTTCAAAATGCTTTTATAGCTTCTGACTTTCCATATTTTGGGTAAACCTCAAATATGAAATCAAACTCTTCCATTTTTAAATGTCTTGACATATTCAATAATCCTTTTCAGTTTTTGTATTTTAATTTTTAGTGGGGTATCTCACCACTAATGGTTGTGTACAAAAATTAACACTTTGCAATGTTAATTTTTGTTATCCGCCTTTATAGTCAATGTTAATTTTTTGCTATTTTAGTTAATTTTTGAAAACTAATTATTATCTAATTCATTAATGAATTCAAACATATCCTTAAAAAGATTTTTTATAGCAAGTCCTTTTTTGTCAAATGTGCCATCATTAATTTTGTCATTAAATAATTCACTTGTGCTTGCACCTTCAAAAGTTATTTCCATTTTTCCACTTTTTTTGTTTTGAGAATCTTCTTTATTAACTTTGCAAACCAATAATGTCAAAGGTGATAAAATGAAACTATTATCCAATTGGTCATCAATATAAGCACGATAAGCTTCAATTATTTTTTTAGTCTTCTCTTTATCATAGTCTTTAGTGGCGTCTTTAACTTCAATAATAATTTGGTGTTTGCCATATTTAATTACAATATCTGGGAATGAGTTTTTAATATCATAATCTTTACTATAGTATTCATAATTTACGCCGTTTAAGGTTGGGTTTTTAGTTCAAATTTTTACTTTATTATAAAAATCTTCAGCATCATTCTTGTATTTTTCTT
>NZ_JANSFS010000010.1:0-4824 GCF_024742155.1 Mycoplasma zalophidermidis
ATTGTTCTTTGAAAACTAGATATATAAACATGACGAAGTCAATTTTTTCGAGAGTTTGATCCTGGCTCAGGATGAACGCTGGCTGTGTGCCTAATACATGCATGTCGAGCGAAGTACTTTTGTACTTAGCGGCGAATGGGTGAGTAACACGTACTCAACGTACCCTTCAGATTGGGATAGCGGTTGGAAACAACCGATAATACCAAATACTTGTAATTATCGCATGGTGATTACATAAAAGGCGCGTTTGCGCCACTGGAGGAGCGGGGTGCGTAACATTAGCTTGTTGGTGAGGTAACGGCCCACCAAGGCGATGATGTTTAGCGGGGTTGAGAGACTGATCCGCCACACTGGGACTGAGATACGGCCCAGACTCCTACGGGAGGCAGCAGTAGGGAATATTCCACAATGGACGAAAGTCTGATGGAGCGACACAGCGTGCAGGATGAAGGCCCCATGGGTTGTAAACTGCTGTGGTAAGGGAATAAAAAATAGCATAGGAAATGATGCTATATTGAATGTACCTTATTAGAAAGCAACGGCTAACTATGTGCCAGCAGCCGCGGTAATACATAGGTTGCAAGCGTTATCCGGAATTATTGGGCGTAAAGCGTCTGTAGGTTGTTTATTAAGTCTGGCGTTAAATTTTGGGGCTCAACCCCAAATCGCGTTGGATACTGGTAAACTAGAGTTATGTAGAGGTTAGCGGAATTCCTTGTGAAGCGGTGAAATGCGTAGATATAAGGAAGAACACCAACATGGCGAAGGCAGCTAACTGGACATACACTGACACTGAGAGACGAAAGCGTGGGGAGCAAACAGGATTAGATACCCTGGTAGTCCACGCCCTAAACGATGATCATTAGCTGATGGGGAACTCATCGGCGCAGCTAACGCATTAAATGATCCGCCTGAGTAGTACGTTCGCAAGAATAAAACTTAAAGGAATTGACGGGGACCCGCACAAGCGGTGGAGCATGTGGTTTAATTTGAAGATACGCGTAGAACCTTACCCACTCTTGACATCTTCCGCAAAGCTATAGAGATATAGTGGAGGTTAACGGAATGACAGATGGTGCATGGTTGTCGTCAGCTCGTGTCGTGAGATGTTCGGTTAAGTCCTGCAACGAGCGCAACCCCTATCCTTAGTTACTAACATTTAGTTGAGCACTCTAAGGAGACTGCCCGAGTAATCGGGAGGAAGGTGGGGACGACGTCAAATCATCATGCCTCTTACGAGTGGGGCAACACACGTGCTACAATGGCCGATACAAAGTGAAGCAACCCAGCGATGGTAAGCAAACCACAAAAAATCGGTCTCAGTTCGGATTGGAGTCTGCAACTCGACTCCATGAAGTCGGAATCGCTAGTAATCGTAGATCAGCTACGCTACGGTGAATACGTTCTCGGGTCTTGTACACACCGCCCGTCAAACCATGGGAGCTGGTAATGCCCGAAGTCGGTTTATTAACAAACTGCCTAAGGCAGGACTGGTGACTGGGGTTAAGTCGTAACAAGGTATCCCTACGAGAACGTGGGGATGGATCACCTCCTTTCTACGGAGTACAATGTCAAAAATACTTTTGACGAACTAACCTTAATCAGACCTATTTACACAAACATTTTTTGTCATGGCTTGTTAGGTCGCAAGCATATATCTAGTTTTGAGAGGACAATCTCTCAAAATTGTTCTTTGAAAACTGAATAGTAAATATTTTAAAATATTACAACGACATCAAAAATATAAATTATATCAATTTTGGTTAATTTGTTTTGATTCATCGAGTAGTCATAAATATATTATGACTCATTGAAATGTCTTAAAATACACATCAATAACAACAATAGGAAAATCCTAATTTTAATTAATTAGGGACATACTTTTAAATAAGTAAGAGTTTGTGGTGGATGCCTTGGGTCTGGAAGTCGATGAAGGACGTGATTACCTGCGATAAGCCTCGTGGAGCTGGATATGAGCTACGATACGGGGATTTCCGAATGGGGGAACCTAGCTAGAGTAATGTCTAGTTGCCTTCTTCTGAATACATAGGAAGTCGAGCGAGATACCATGTGAACTGAAACATCTTAGTAGCATGAGGAACAGAAAATAAATAATGATTTCTTCAGTAGCGGCGAGCGAACGAGAAAGAGCCCAAACCACTTTATAGTGGGGTTGTAGGACGATCTACATAGAGTTACAAAACTTAATGATAGCAGAAGCGCTTGGGAAGGCGTGGCATAGAGGGTGATACCCCCGTAAGCGAAATCGTTAAGTCTCTTGGTCGTATCCTGAGTAGGGCGGGGCACGTGAAACCCTGTCTGAATCTGCCGGGACCACCCGGTAAGGCTAAATACTAACCAGACACCGATAGTGAACTAGTACCGTGAGGGAAAGGTGAAAAGAACCCCGAGAGGGGAGTGAAATAGATTCTGAAACCACTTACTTACAATTAGTCAGAGCCCATTTAAGGGTGATGGCGTACATCTTGCAGTATGGACCGGCGAGTTATGTTATCATGCGAGGTTAAGCGGAAAAAAGCGGAGCCGTAGAGAAATCGAGTCTTAATAGGGCGAATTAGTATGATGGCATACACCCGAAACCAGGTGATCTATTCATGAGCAGGCTGAAGCTTGGGTAACACCAAGTGGAGGGCCGAACCGTAGTACGCTGAAAAGTGCCCGGATGACTTGTGAATAGCGGAGAAATTCCAATCGAACTTGGAGATAGCTGGTTCTCCTCGAAATAGCTTTAGGGCTAGCGTGTGATGTTAAATGATGGTGGTAAAGCACTGAATGTGGAATGGCCGCGCCTAGCGGTACTGACTATAATCAAACTCTGAATACCATCATGTATTATCATGCAGTCGGAACCGGGGTGCTAACGTCCCGGCTCGCGAGGGAAACAACCCAGATCGTCGGCTAAGGTCCCAAATTCATGTTAAGTGAGAAAGGTTGTGAGGTTTCATAAACAACTAGGAAGTTGGCTCAGAAGCAGCCATCTTTTAAAGAGTGCGTAATAGCTCACTAGTCAAGAGACCTTGCGCCAATAATTTAACGGGACTAAAACATGAAACCGAAGCCACGGGTACATTTATGTACGTTAGAGGAGCGTTCTTAGGGCGGTGAAGCTAGACCGTGAGGACTAGTGGAGCGCTAAGAAGTGAGAATGCCGGTATGAGTAACGATTCGCAGTGAGAATCTGCGACGCCTATTGGGGAAGGTTTCCTGGGCAAGGTTCGTCCACCCAGGGTAAGTCAGGGCCTAAGGCGAGGCGGAAACGCGTAGTCGATGGACAACAGGTTAATATTCCTGTACTTTCTATGGTAGTGATGGAGTGACGGAGAAGGATAAACTTACCTCTTACTGGATTGAGGGGCAAGTAGTAACTGGGAATTGTAGGCAAATCCGCAATTTATTAACCGGGAGCTACGACGCATAGGCAATAGCCGAATTAGTTGATTTCATGCTTCCAAGAAAAGCTTCTAAACTTAATATCATGGAAACCTGTACCGAGAACGGACACACGTCCCCAAGATGAGTATTCTAAGGCGAGCGAGAAAACTAGTGTTAAGGAACTCTGCAAAATGACCCCGTAAGTTCGCAAGAAGGGGTGCTCACGAAAGTGAGCCACAGAAAATTATGAGGGGCAACTGTTTATCAAAAACACAGCTCTCTGCTAAACCGCAAGGTGATGTATAGGGGGTGAAGCCTGCCCAGTGCCCGAAGGTTAAGTGGATGCGTTAGCTTATGCGAAGCGTTGAAATGAAGCCCGGGTGAACGGCGGCCGTAACTATAACGGTCCTAAGGTAGCGAAATTCCTTGTCGGCTAAATACTGACCTGCACGAAAGGCGCAATGATCTCTCAACTGTCTCAACACTAGACTCGGTGAAATTATGGTCCCAGTGAAAACGCTGGGTACCCGCATCAAGACGAAAAGACCCCATGGAGCTTTACTACAACTTCGTATTGAAATTTGGTCTAACATGTGTAGGATAGGTGGGAGACGTTGAAACTAGAACGCCAGTTCTAGTGGAGTCAACCTTGAAATACCACCCTTGTTATATTGAGTTTCTAACTTGCCATCATAATCGGGTGGGAGGACAGTGCGTGGCGGGTAGTTTGACTGGGGCGGTCGCCTCCTAAAGAGTAACGGAGGCGTTCAAAGGTACACTCAATACGGTCAGAAACCGTATGCAGAGCGCAAAGGTAGAAGTGTGCTTGACTGTGAGACTTACAAGTCGAGCAGGTGCGAAAGCAGGACTTAGTGATCCGGCTGTACATTGTGGAATGGCAGTCGCTCAACGGATAAAAGTTACCCTGGGGATAACAGGCTTATCTTGCCCAAGAGATCACATCGACGGCAAGGTTTGGCACCTCGATGTCGGCTCATCGCATCCTGGAGCTGGAGTCGGTTCCAAGGGTTGGGCTGTTCGCCCATTAAAGCGGTACGCGAGCTGGGTTCAGAACGTCGTGAGACAGTTCGGTCCCTATCTGATGTGGGCGTTGGAATATTGATGAGAGCCGTTTTTAGTACGAGAGGACCGAAACGGACGTACCACTGGTGTTCCAGTTGTTCCGCCAGGAGCATAGCTGGGTAGCTAAGTACGGAAAGGATAACCGCTGAAAGCATCTAAGTGGGAAGCCTCCTCAAAGATTAGTATTCCCTTGAGATTCCTTGTAGACTACGAGGTTGATAGGCTGGATGTGTAAGCATAGCGATATGTTGAGCTGACCAGTACTAATAAATCAATAGGTTTAAAAGTAATGTGTATTTTATACATTTCAATGAGTTTTAAATTACTATTCAGTTTTCAGAGAATAAT
>NZ_JANSFS010000011.1:0-2901 GCF_024742155.1 Mycoplasma zalophidermidis
GGTGTTGTGAAATTATTTTGATTAACAGCATCAATTATATCTTGTGCCTTTTTAATTTCTTCATTTAATCTAGTTTTGACTGCTAATTTAGCTTTTTGGGCAATAGCGTCTTTTTCAGCATCAATATCTTTTGAAATTAAATTATTAATTTGAGCTAATGTTGAATCATAATTAGTTACCGCTTCATCAACAGTTAATTTTTTAGCTTCGGTGTTTTTGGTGAATTGTTTTATTTTAGCAATTTCATCAGTGATTTGTTTAATGTCTGTATTTTCAAAATTAGAAGCATAGTTTAATTGTAATTTTGATTTTTCAATTGCTTTATCAATGTTATTGGTTAAATTATCATGTTGTTTTTTAGCATTGTTTGTTGTAGATAATTCGCCTTTTAATGCATTCAATTTTGAAACTTGGTTATTATAATCTTCAATTGCTTTATTTTTTTCGACACCAGCTTTGGCGTTTACGAGAGCTTGTTGAGCAGTATTATAAGCCTTAATAATTTCTTCGGGATTTAATTTGGCTTGGGCTAATGCTTGGGCTAATTTATCTTTAGCAGTTTTAACAGCTTTGTCATATTTATTTTTAGCATCTGGATATCCAGTAAAATCTGATTCAGTCAATTGGCCTTTTAGTTCATCATTGTATTTTTTATTAGCTTCTTTAACTTTGTTTGCGTCTGTTAAAGCAGTGTTTAGCTTTTCGATAACATTGTCATAATTATTGGTATTTAATGCATTTTTATCTGAAACTTCAGAAGATATTGTATCTGAAACAATAGTATCATTATTAAATTTAGATACAGCATCTTCAATAATTTTTTTGGCTTCATTGTAAGAATTTAACTCATTTTCTTTTGCTGAATTTAATTCTTCAATCTTTTCATTAACAGCATTGTGTTTTTCAATAGCTTTATTAATTTTATAGACATATTGATTTGTTGCTAAAGCATCAATATCTTTTTTGATTTGATCTATATCAGTTGAACTCAATGCATCATCTTTAAGAGATTTCATTGCTTCAATGGTTGCATTTTTGATATTGTTGTATTGAGCAGCAGGTTTAATAATATCATTGTATTTTTGAGCAAATTCCTCTTGTTTGGATGCTACATCACTAGCTTTTTGCAATTGTTCACAGAAAGAATCAATTACTTTAGGGTCTTGTGAAGTAATAACCTTGGTATCTAGTTCTTGAATTAAATCATCTAATGAGTTATTTATTTGTTCAAAGCTGTTAATTCTGTTATTTACAACTTTATTTGCGTTTGATTTTATAACATTAAATCTTGCTTTAGCAGTTTGAACCAAAACAGCCTCAAGTGCTTTTTCTGCATTATTGTATGTTTCAACATCATTAGTTTTATTTGTAACATGTTCTTGAATTTGTTTAGTTACATCATTAATTCATTTTTCAACTTCAGCTTTAACATCGGCATATTTAGGTTTTTGTTTTAATTCGTTTGCGGTTGTTAGGGCTTGTGAATAGTTTTCAAACGCTTGATCTAGTTCTTGTTTCTTTCCACTCAATGAAGAGTTAAATTCATTTAATTCATTAGTTTTTGCAATGATATTTTCTAATGTGGTTGCGTTGTAATTATTTTCTTTATCAACGCTTTTGTTGCTTTGAATTACAACATTCACGGTGTCGTTTTGTAATTTTGCATATTTGTCAATATTATTCATTAAATCTTTTGAATTATTCAGTACTTTAAGAGCAGATTCATAATCGTTTATGACTCTTGTACGATTATCTTTGAAAATATTTTTTAATTTAACTAATTCGTTTTGAGCGCTGATGTAAGCATTAATTATTTCATCATTTGAAGGATTTGAATTTAATTTGTTATTTAATTTATTGACTATTTCTTTTGCTTTATTGTTATATTCATTTTTGGATTTTTCATCAAGACCAAAATGACTTTCATCATAACGATTAAGATATTCTAAATCGTAATTGTTTTTTGCTGTATTAATAGTTTTTGCTAATTCCAAAGCTTTATCAAGGTTTTTGATATATTCATTATAAACATCAATATTTTTTTGATCTTTGTCATTGATATTTTTTAGAGAATAGTTATCTAGTGCGTCGTTAATAATTTTATGTGCTAAAGCATTGTTAGCTAAATTATTTACATCAAAATCATGTAATTCAACTTCCTTATCATTAAGATCGAATTTAGCTTTATTTAGTTTTGCAGTTTCAAATGCTTCATAAAGTTTTTTATGAGCATCTAAAATTATAGTTTCAACAGGCGGTTGTTGTTTATTTGGTAATGCCCTTTGATCTTGGATTTGTTTAACATTTTTTAAAGGATTTGTAATTTTTGTTAAATATTTAGGGTTTTTTAAATGTTCATCCATCCATACCGCAACTTGGTCACTAAGTTTTTTATAATTATTTGCCAATTCTTCGTTGCGTGTTGTTTGAGGCAAAAACATTTCAGACGGAATTGTAAATTCACGTTGTGCCACATCATTTAAATCTTTTTTATAGGTAATTTTTACATTAAATTTAACGTTTTCTTTAGCGTCGACACTGAAGTCACTAAATTCGTAGTTATATTCATTACTGTTGTTTAAATTATTTAATAATTCATCATATGTTGCTTTTTGTTGCATGTTTCGAACAAATTCAGCTGCAGTTAAGCTTGAGTTACCTTTTGTCTTGACTTCGTCACTAAATAAATCATCTTCGGCTGTTTTAAATCCAGTAAATTCAAAATTTGATTTATAGTCCTTGTCATTTAATTTTGTTTTTAATAAAAATTTAACTCTTGCTATTTTCTTATCATTTTTTGTATTAATTAAATCATATGAAATATTATCAAGAACGTAATCGTCTGGATTAATATTTTTACCTTTGTAGATAAAAATAATATCATCGCTTGTAATTGAACCG
>NZ_JANSFS010000012.1:0-2376 GCF_024742155.1 Mycoplasma zalophidermidis
GAATCATTTAAATGACTAGAAAAGAATAAACCTTATAAGCAAAATCTTAATGTTTTTAACATTGAATATTTTGATACAAAACTTTTCGATGACAATGTTAATAATGAATTAATCAAGCAAACATTAATTGACGAATTACAAGACAATGGAATCACAACATTCACAAAATTTGAAAAGCAACTTTATTTTGACTTAATGTCTTTAAAACCTCTTGATACTGATAAGGAAAATGAAAATGGCGGCAATTAATTTATCGGATGTCCAAGCTAGAGCAGTTAAAGAATTAGTTGAAAAATGTGATTTAAATAATAAATCATCGATTTATTTTAAAGCGCCCACCGGTAGTGGTAAAACATTCATGATTGCTAATGTAATTGATCGATTAATTAAATTACATGGTAATAAGCAAAAATTATTTTTTATTATTGCAACTTTATCTTCTGGCGAATTGCCTAAGCAAATGGAACAAAATTTAAATGAATACAAACATGTTTTATACTCGATTAGAAATATTGAAAGAATTGAATCGCCTAGTATCAATAAAACTAAGAATAAAGATTATGAACCAAGATTAGTTTTAGAACAAAATAAAGTAATGATTTTTGGGGCTTCAACCTTTGGAAAAGGAAGAATCCTTACAGAATATAATTACTTGGAAAACTTTATTGAAGAGATTAAAAATGAAGGCTATAAATTAATCTATATAAGAGATGAATCGCACCACGGGGGTGAGGTTAAAAACAATTTTCTTGATATTGATAGAAATGACTTAAAAAATAAAGATCAACAAAATGAAAAGCATTTTGAAGCCTTGATTCAAAAAGCTGCTCAATATATTATTAAGATGACAGCTACACCGCCGAGAACTCAAAATCAAGTAGTAATAACCGAAAAAGAATTACAAACAGATTCAATTAAATTAATTAAAACAGAAGCAAAAAGAAATGATTTTAAAGTTGATAAATTCTTAGAAGAAATTAGCGACTTTGATTTATTGCAAAAAGCATGTGAAAAATTCAAAGAAATCAAAAAAGCATATGGCAATGCTGAGTTAGAACCATCATTAATTAATATTCATCCAGCAATGCTAATTCAAGTAAAAGACAAAACAGAAAAAGACGAAAATTTTGAGCAAAACATAAAAGAAATTATCAAAATACTTGAACAAAATAATTTAACTTGGGTTAAATATTTCAGCGGGGATAAAGTAGATCAAAATACCAGTAGTATTAAGGAAGAAGTTTCTCTAAAAAAGATATCTAGAAATAATTCTGGTGTTGATTGCATTATTTTTAAAGTAGGTCCAGCCACTGGTTGAAATATTCCAAGAGCGTGTATGCTTGTTCAATTAAGAAATGTTTCGTCTGAAAACCTAAATATTCAAACATTGGGAAGAATAAAAAGAAATCCTAATCCTAATTATTTTGTTGATAATGATGATCAATTGTTTGAAAATTCAATTGCAAATAAATATTGGTTTTATTCAAACTTTGAAGAAAAGAAAAGAGAATGAAGTTATTATGAATTGCAGGAGAAATGAAAGCAAGATTATAATGGCTTAACTTCATTTTATAAAGGAAGTATAAATAAAAATTTATTAAAAAAGGTATCGAATACTAATGCATATAATGATGAACTTATTGGTGTTTTATCCAAAAAAGAAATCCTTGAAGAATGTAATGCACTTCAACAGCATTTTAGGGAATATCATTATTTAGCTCCCAAAGCGGAATTATTGAAAAACGATAAAAATGAAAACTTTAGAAAAATTAATGATCAAGATAAAATAACCAATTCAATTGAATTAGAGTTATATATTGAAAATTTTTTAGATACAAACAAAACTTATTTTATTGACGCAACAAAATTCAAGATTAATGGTTGAATAAAATCAACATTTTTAGACGACCCAAATAAACCTGAATATATTTCGGCTAATTTGGTTTGGTTTGTAATCTCGTATCTTTACATTAGTCAAATTAAACAAATTCATAAAGAACAAATGAATAAATACAAAAAAACCGTACAAGAAAAAGAATTTATATTATCTAAACAAAATTCATTACCAGGCAATGAGTATCAATGAATAAATAGTGACTTACATATTGCATTCGACAATGAATTCGATGAAGTGAAATTAAATTACGCTTATCAAAATACATATTTTGTTAACGAAAAAGAAAAATATAAACACTATTTAGATAGCCATAATGAAGAAATTATTTTAAACGCATTAAAAAATGTGTTTAAAGAAAAATACAAGAATGATGCTGAAGATTTTTATAATAAAGTAAAAATTTGAACTAAAAACCCAACCTTAAACGGCGTAAATTATGAATACTATAGTAAAGATTATGATATTAAAAACTCATTCCC
>NZ_JANSFS010000013.1:0-1501 GCF_024742155.1 Mycoplasma zalophidermidis
CGGGAACAGTTTACCAGCATTTGGTTTCATTTCATTAGAACATAAAGATTTTGGAGGTTTATCTTTTAATACATTCTTTTTATTATCTAATATTTTGTCATTACCATTTAAAAAGTCCTGAAGCTCATTTTTATCTAATAATGATATAGCATTAATATTTTCTTTTAAATCTTTAATTTCGCTTGTATTTACTTTATCTTTTCAATCTACAATTATTTTATTATTTCTATCTTTAGATAAATAGCATTCATTAAAAGCAATATTACCATCCTGTATATTCTCATTTAATTTATTGATAATTTCTGCATATTTATCTGAACTTATTGATTCACCATTAGGATACTTCATAGGTTCAAATATAGACTCAAATTCCTTTCTATTCATTATGTTAATTGATGAACAATTTATTATTTCACCTCTACCGTGATCTATAGAACCGTTTTTAAAATATACATCTAGGTCTTTATCTTGAGGAATTTGATTTCTTCATGTTTTAGCAGTTAAATAATAAACCTTATCATCTGTGTAAAATACAACAAGAGGATGTGATGATGCAATTTCAGTTTTATCTAAATTTCTACTTATTTTCAACGTTCTAAACTGTTGCTGTTTGAATCTTCAATATGTGTTATTTTGCATGAATAACCTCCTTGATAAAATTATAAAGTAATAAAAAACCAAAAAAAGAGCTTTCGCTCTTTTAGGGGGCCACTTACCATATTCTATCCACTATGTTGAATCAAGTATAGTATAGGAATCAAACACTGTGTGCCTTTACATCCTTTATAGACTGTCGGAAAAACCGGATTCTAGGGTTTAGCTGTGTCGTCTTATGTTATTATTTTACACTACTTTTTCTTATTACCAAAGAATTTTTTAGTTTTTAGCGTTTTAATTTTCAAAGAAAAGCAAAATATTTTTTCTATTTAATTTTTTTATCAAAGTATCTCACTTTAATAAATCAGCCTAATGCTATACCAATTCCCAAAGTTATAAGGCCTAAAGGGGCTAAAATAGATATTAAAAGCTTCTTATTTTTTACTTTTTGCTTTTGGATATCATCATTATTATTTGGCAACTCAACAACAACATCATCTAAATCATCAATGACGGAGCTATTCAAGATATTTTCAATTGTAAACTCGGCAGCGTTTTTTGAACTACCGGCAATTGGCCGAATTTTTATCTGTATCGATTTTAATATATTTTTTTCATTTGTTAAAAGCCGCAAGGAATTATTTAGTTCATTTAAATCAAAATCTCAATCTATTCCATATTTAATATCGTAAGTTTTTTGTAAATACTCATTAATATCGGTTATTACTTTGTCTCTCAGTTTGGATAACACATTTTCTTTATAACTGATTTTTTTGTTTTGTTAAAATAGTATTTTCTCAAATCTAGTTCATTACTAAATATATTAATTTCATAATTCATAATTCAATTATAAAAAAACATAGCCTCGCTATGTTCATATTAATATTACATCTTTAATTTCAAT
>NZ_JANSFS010000014.1:0-1437 GCF_024742155.1 Mycoplasma zalophidermidis
TTTTTGAGTTAGAGTATTATTGATTCTTTCAATTTCAGAGTCTAATCATTTTTTAGTGTTTGGATAGGCATCAAGGTTGTTAGAAGTATCTGTTAAGTTCTTTTTGCTTGATTCGTAATCAACTTTTGCTTTTTCAACTTTTGCTAAGTCAATAGCTTTATTTAACTCATTGTATAAAGCTTCTGCTTTTTCAACTTTATCGGCTAGTTTGCTTGCTGTATCATCCTTGTCAGGCAATTGTTTGTCTAATTCACTAATCTTTTGACTTAAATTATTGTTTAAATCTTGGTATAAATTGCCATTTTCAAGATTATTATTTTTGATTAATTCATTTGCTTTTTCAGTAAGTTTGGTAAATCTATCATTTGCTTGATCAACTAATTTATCAGCTAATAATTTAGCTTGTTGTTGGTAAGTGTTTTCATCAATAGTTGAATCGTTTTGAGCCTTAGTAATTAGATTTTGTGCAGTTGATTTTGCGTTATCTAATTCGTCCTTTTGGTCGCTATATAAAGGATTTGTAGCTTTTTCACCAACTAATTTTAAAACAACTTGATAGTCAGATTTTGCTTTTTCAATATCTTTAACTGTTTGGTTAATACTATCTTTGAAATTGTTTAATTTTTTGGTTTCTTGATCTAATGTATTTGATGATACACCTTGATATGGAGTAGTTTCTTTTGCTTTTACGACTGTTTCTGAACTCTTAATTAAGTCTTCTATTTGTTTTTTCAAACCTTTTAGTTCTGGTTTGTTATCAACATCAAGTTGTGTTAATTTATCGTTCAATGCTTTAATGGCATCGCGGTGTTTTTGTTGGGCAGCTTTTACGGCAATTTGTTTTTTAAGAGCAGCAATCTGGTCTTTAGCATCAGTGTAAGCTTGTTTAACTTTTTGAACGTATTCAGGGACATTAACATTTAGTGAGGCAAGTTTTGCGGTTAAAGCTTCA
Source organism: Mycoplasma zalophidermidis (assembly GCF_024742155.1). Classification (NCBI taxonomy): domain Bacteria; kingdom Bacillati; phylum Mycoplasmatota; class Mollicutes; order Mycoplasmatales; family Mycoplasmataceae; genus Mycoplasma; species Mycoplasma zalophidermidis. The sequence continues at coordinate 953 of NZ_JANSFS010000014.1, forward strand.
TCTACTTTATTTACTTCAGATGTGTATCAATGTTTTGTTTCGCCTAATGAATTATCAATAGAAGGTTGATTTTGTTTTTCTTGATCATAATCTGATTTAGCTCGATTAATTTCGCCAGCTTGAGATTTGGCTGTATCTAAATTATTTACTTTATCGCTGTAAGATTGAGGATCTAAGATGTTTTGAGTAACGGTTGAAACTTGATTATCATTAATTGCTTTATTGATTCAATCGCTTGCTTTTTTATTTTGGGCAAATTGCTCAGTTTTTGCTTTGTTTAAATCTGCTACTTTATTTTCTAAAGCATCAAAAGCATTTTTGGCGGCGATTGCTTTGTCTTTGAATGCAACTAATTTAGCTTTTAATTCTCCAATACGTCTAACTTTAGAATCTCCGTCAGCTAATTTTATATCTTCTTTTGAAGTTATGCTTTCTACTTCATCGAAAATGGCTTTCATTTCTTCAGTAAGAGCATCTTTTAATGC